>JBFMEJ010000153.1:0-4852 GCA_040753275.1 Bacillota bacterium | reverse complement strand
CTGCCCGCTAAAAAACGGGCGAGATAAGGCCGAAGAGGGACCAGTGCCACCACTTTCAACCCTTTCGCCCGGCTTTCCCGGGTCGCCCGCGGTCTTTCAACCGCAAAATGGTAGAAAAACAGCAGGGCAAAGACCAGGGCGGCCCAGAAGAAAGTTTTACTCTTTAGCAGGGCCGCCCCGGTTCCAGTCAGTGCGAAAAGCCAAAACGCGATGTCCCTTCCTTTCGTACCCATGACCGTCACCCCGTCAGTAAGTCGGCCAGGTGTACGTTACGTTATACGCCCCCGGCGCGTAGGCGCTCACCGAGCGGCCGGCACCGGTCACCGGCACGTCAAACGCTACAAAATTTCCCAGGCGAAAGGGAAAATTGTGCGTTATCGTCGCTCTCACCGGCGTTCCCCAGTAGACCGGCCCGCCGGGGGCGGAGACCTGGACCGTCAGGCGGGAGCGGTCCAGGTTGCGCTCGGCGATGAACCGGTTCAGCTCGGCGTTGGCTTCTGTCGTGTAGCCGCCGTACTTGCCCTGGCTTTTCGCTAAAAAGTCCGCCTCGTTTTGCAGGGCGTACCATTGACCAATCCAGCCAATGAAAAGCGCGCCGCCCAGCATGAAAAGCAGGATGACAAACAGCGCGCCAAAAGTGGCGATTACTTTGTCCAGCATACCACCACGCCCTTAGAAGCCGAAGTTTTGCCGAATCCACTGCGTGGCGGCCTGCCAGAAATCGCGGGCCGTCTGCGGGGCGTAGACCATCGCCCCGATGACGATTAGGGCCATGACTACACCGAAGCCGATCACAGCAACAAGGGTCTTCAAGTCGCCACGCTCGTCTGCCAGCAGTTCGGCCGCCTTCGCGTAGAATTTGAGAACGAAGTTTTTAAACATTTTATAAAACCTCCTTTTGTTTTTTAAAATAGCCACCCTCTAACCTGAAAAAACAGCCAACAAAACCAGATCAGCAACACTACCAGCAGCAACACGCTGAACAACCCAGACGCAAGCCGCCAGAAAGACCCCCACACTACCAACACCCCTTTCGCTTTAATTGAACATCCCTCCCATCGTTCCAGCCAGCCATTTCCAGGCAGGCCAGCCGAAAATCGGCAAGGCGCCCAACAACCCAATAACGCACACCAACGCCAGCAACCCCCCTTTAGCCGCCGTCGCCCGGGCCGCCACCAGTTCCGTCATATCCCGGATCTGATCGCCCAGGTCAGCGAACACGTCCGGGGTGATCCGGGCGTCCCACATCGCGCCCAGCCGGAAGGTTATAGCGTCAACGACCGGGTGCTTGGCCCGGTCGGCAAAGTCAGCCAGGGCGTCTTTGGTTTTGCCGGTGCGCGCCGCCCGGTCGACAACCCTGGAAAATTCCGAACGTAGGGGTTCGGGTAAAAAGGGAATCGTCAATCCCATCGCCTGGCGGGGGGTAATGACCCCGGTTTCTAAAAACGACGGCATGAAATTGACGAAAACCGGGATACCGTCGAAAAGCCGGGCCTGCCAGCGCCGGTATTCGTTCGTGAAAACCAGGTCGGCTACAAGGATGCCGACGGCCACCAGGGCGACCGCCGGGATTAAAGCGAGCAGGCCTATGAATTTCACCGCCGCCACTAAAACCACGAAACCCAAAGCGCCGCCGACGATAAGGCCGATTTTTAAAACGTACTGCGCCGTCTGCCCGGTGACCACGTAAAGCTGGCCCCGGTCACCGCGTAAAAGGTAGGCGTTTAGCCGGTCCCTCACACCTTCAAGGGCCAGCGCCGCCGGGGCGGGAACATATTCGCCGGGAAGGGTCAAAGCAAGCAACAAGATGAAAATGCAGATAAACAACAATACCGCAAGCATTTTTAAACCACTCCCTCCAGGTCCTTGCTCTGGCTGATTTTCCGCACCATGAAAATCAGCCCGACAACAATTCCGGACGCCACGCCGACGGCAACCTTCCCGGCACCGTCGGTAAAATAATGCCGGAACGCCGTGGCGTCGGCTAACAGACCGGCCAGCAGGATGCCGATGACCACGTAACCGGCAATCTTGACCTCCACCAGGGATTTCGCCCGTTCGGTCAAAAGCCGGTCTCTCTGCCGCAGGGCCTGGCTCAGCCTGCTCAGGCCCCTTCCCGCCGCCGGGGGGCCGCCCGCCGTTTCGGACGCCGCAATGATGGCCGACGCCGCTTTAAACTCCGGCAGCCGGTACTTTTCCGCCAGACGTTCAAACGCCTTCGGAAAGGAAAACCGGGGATTTAACTCCCGTTGGGCCAGCATGTCCCGGAATTCCGTCCCGAACGGTTCGGCGAAACGCTCTCCGGTCGTTCTCACCACTTCCGACGTCACCTGCCCGGCGGCGTACAGACCGGCCGCGGACGTGATGAAATCGCGGGCCAGGGCGCGGTGCCGGTTAAGCCTGCGGGAATCTATCGCGTTGATTACCCAGGCCGGGAGGAACCAGCCCAGGATACCCCAGGCCAAACCGGCCAGGGATGATCCAAAAAACAGGAGCGCCGCGAAGAAGCAGCCGACCGCGCCCGCCAGCGCCAGGCCGAAGCGTAAGAAAACGCTCCGGACGGTGGGAATCTCCGGCAGGGGGCCGCCGAAAAGGGCGTAGAAAAGCAGGAAGAGTATAAAAAGCAAAATCACGGTTAGCAAAACTAAATCACTCCTTCCTATTTGCCTCTTTTTTGTTTTTTCTGAGGCGATTCACTCCCTGGCAGATTTTTGTTCCCGTATACCAAATAGGTAGCGAAATTAAGCCGTAAAGCGCCAAAATGAGAAAAAAGGGCGCCTGAATTATAACGTCAACAGGGTCGGGAAACCTTCTTTCATATCCATCGGCATCGCCCCTCACTGCAAAATTTTCTGTTTTATCTCTTTATATTCCGGCTTCACCTTCGCTCCCCGGAAGGCCAGCATCGCCAGCCGCTCCGGGCTGACCGGGTTTTCGTAAAGCCAGCGGCGGGTCTTGCCGCCGGAAGCCGCAAATTCCTGGGCGTCGAAGCGGATGATCGTCCGGTACCCCTGGCCGGGGACGACCTCCACCAGCTCCATGAAAGTACGCTTCCTCTCTTCGGTGATCGTTTCTTTGTCCAGGAAGATGACGAAGTGGAACATGCTGGCGATTACTTCGTCAAGAAACTCCCTAGGCAAGTTCACCCCGCCGTCGAAGAACATGCCCCACAGCCGGGTGCGTAAGGTGTTCACGTCCCCGGCATGGCCGGTCGTCCAGAAGCCGCCGGAGGTGGAAGAGGCCATCTGGGAAGCGGCGATGATTTCCTTCGACCGGATTTCGCCCAAGATTGCCCGGTCGGGGTTGTTGCGGTTCATCGTCCGAACGAGTTGCGACATTTCTACAATGGTTTTATCTCCGATGACCACTTCTACCAGGTTGACCACATTCTTCAGGTTCGGTAAGTACAACTCAAAGGACGTTTCCGCGATGAACGTCCTCTCCAGCGCGTCGATAAACAAACCCAATGCCCGCAAGAATGTGGTCTTGCCGGAATCGGTGCGCCCGAATACCCCGATGTTGGCGTGGCCGAAAACCAGCAGGTTGACCAGCATCTCCGCCACAAATTCCGGCAACATCCCAAACTCTACCAGCTTTTCAAGCGGCATCGGCGGCCTGGTCACCGGGGACTTCCGAAAGGTGGCGGCTACGCCCAGGGGGGACGTTTTAAAGCCGATCACGGCCACCCTGGTGCCATCCCGAAGCCAGGCGTCCACGATGGAAGCGTCCTCCGTGAACGGGCGGCCCACGTCCTCGCAGATTTTCTGCAGGTAACGCAGGGCCTCTTCGTTATACCGGAAGTACTTTTTGTCCGCGGGCCACGGCCTGCCGCACTTGCTGTAAAAAACTTTGGGCACGCCGTCCGGGGAGGGATTGATGAAAACCTCTGTTATCTCTTCCGCCCCCGGCAGGAAAAACTCCTGGAGGACGCCGTACCCCGTAGCCTGGCCCATAATGGCGGAAACGATTTCGTCTACTTCGTGCGGGGCCACCAGGTCGCTTCTGGTCAACACCGCCTGCCTGACGATCTTCTCCGTTTCGGCCCGGTCGCCGGAAAGGAAGGTCCGCCCGGTGAACAGGTCGGGGCGCTCCCGGTGCAGCTGGGAGGCGATTTCGTCGACGATCTTTTCCTTTTGCTTTTCCTCCCACTCCAGCCAGTCGGTGGATTCAAACTCCAAACCCATAAAACCAACTCCTTTTGATACTTGATTTTTATATCAGAATTGATATAATATAAACTGGTGATGTTGGTGCCTTTAAAAGACCAGCTGCTCCAGCAAATAGCGCAGTGCAAAAGAATCGTTTTGTCCAGCGAAGTTTCCGAATACGTCTTAAACAATGCCCAGCCAAAACTCGCCGCGAAAATGATTCGTAACATCATGTTGCTTGACGAGTTTGGATTAAGCTTGCCGGATGAATACATTCACCGCATTTGGGAAAGCAAGGAAAAGTTATGGGCACTCAGGGTAAAATTTGCCGACCGAAACGAAAGGGTTTTGTTTTTCGCTGTCGGCGAGAAGTTTCTTTTAACAAACTGCTTTAACAAGAAAAGCGATAAGATTTCCTTGTCTGAAATACGTAAAGCCGAAAGAATATTCCATGAATACTTAAAAAGAAAGGGGTAGGTAAAAATGGAGTTCTTGAATATGAACAAATTAGCCGATAGCTTAAAATCTAAGCCGGAAATAATCGAAGAGCTTCTGGACAACGAGCCGCAGTACCAAATCGCCAGGGCGATCATCGCCGAACGGGTCAAGCGTGGATGGAGCCAGGAGAAATTAGCGAGAGAATCCGGCTTGACCCAAACGCAGGTGTCCAGGCTTGAAAACGGTCAGCTGGGAAACGTCGCCAC
>JBFMEJ010000152.1:0-4866 GCA_040753275.1 Bacillota bacterium | reverse complement strand
GCCACTCGGACCAAACGGCATCGGCATAGAGCTATAATCACCCAAACTACCTCCGCTAGCAGTCGGACCTTGCTCGTCAACCAGCAAGCCCTTAAATGTTGCGGTGCCGGCAGTCAGGCCGGTGATGTTCAGAGTTAGGTAGCCGCCGGTTACAGGGGTAGAAATGCCGCCCCTGATCCATACCCTGACTACATCAAACGGGAGCCCGAGACCACTCAAGCCCGCGACATCCTTAGTCAGAGTCAGGTCGGTAATTTTGGCAGACTTGAGCGCTACCAGGCCCATCGGGTAGACATCCGCCTTCTTTGATCCATCAACATATTTTAATGCAGTTGTTTCATTAGCATAAACAGCATCCAAAGACGGCGATGCATCGTTCGTCGTCAGGCCGAGCAGGAAGCCGTCACCAAGAATTTGATTGGCATTAATGACAAACCCGCCGATACCGGTGATCGGAAAGGCGAAGGCTATGCCCGAGAGCAAGAACGCGGCGATGATCATGGCCAGCACCAGGAAGCCGGCGCCGAAGGCAATCAGGAAACGTTTGCGGTGAAAATAACTGCCCGCCACCAGAGTCATTCTTCTCATTACCTCCTCAAATTAATGATTAATGTAACCTGTTAGTATTACCTATGTCTACTTTTGCCCGTTTGTCTGCCCGGTTCCCATAGCTAAAATACTGTTAGTGGGTTTTTGCCAATCACCCCTTTTGATCAACTGATGTGTTCCTTTTGTCCCAAAAACCTATTTAACTAATAAGTTAAAAAGCACAACCAAAACCAAATTCCTCGGCCGGTTGCACCACTTTCTCCATGCGGTGTAAGGTGCCCAGATTTAACCGCACTTCTTCGAATCCGAATGTTCAACTAAAACGTAATATATTTCTGATAATTTGTCAAGTCCTATTTTTCAGAAAATTTGAGATTCAAGAATTCAGGAGAAACCTTCTGGCTCCTGACTTCTGTATTCTTCTACTACTATGGATTGATCACCAGCCTGATCCGCACATTCTGCAGGGTGAAGGTATCGGCGGTAACGGTATGGGCGTTGAAGCGGAAGTCGGTCATCTCAAAATTATTCGCACTGTTGTAGAGGTAAACCGGGTCCACCGTGGCGTAGTCGTCGGAGTAATAAACGCTGCCTTGAACGGTGGTGCCGCGCAGGCCGCTGGCCAGAATCATCAGGTTTTCGGCGGAGGAAGCGGGGGTGGCCCCGTCGGACTTGATCCAGAGGCGGATCTTGTTCAGCGGGCTGCCGTAGTCCACGTCCTTGGTAAAAATGAGATCGCTGCTGAATTCAGGGGCGGTAAAATCGAACCCGGCCATGTTGTAGCTATTCTGTCCCTCGGTGTCGGCGCTGGTAGGGTACTGCTGGAAGTACACCACCTCAACTACCCTGGAAGAAGCCACGGCAAAGCCGCCGACGCCGGGGATGGGAAACACGTCGTCGCCGGGCAGGGATTCGCTGCTTGTTTTTTCAGCAGTTTCGTCGCTGGTGGTGGGGTCGATGATAAAACGGAAGCGCATGTTGGGAATCGAAATGTTACCGGCATAGAGCATATGCGTATTGATCTCCGGGGCGGTCAGGATCAGCTCGTCGTCGTAAAGGTTGTCCGGGTCGGCGCCGATGTAAACGCTGTTGATGACCGGATTGGGATTGCGCAGATAGTTGGCGCCGCCGTCGTCGGTGAAGGGGTAAGGCAGCCCGCCGGCAGCCGCGGCCGGGCCGTTTTCGTCAACGACCAGTTTCTTTAAGTCAATGGTGCCTGCCGTCAGGCCGGTGATGTTCAACGTAAGATAATCGCCCACGGCTGGTGTGCCGCCGTCGCCGCCCCGGATCCAGAGCCTCACGTTGTCGAAAGGCAAGCCGATAGTGCTCAAACCCCTGATATCCTTGACAAAGGTCAGATTGGCAGCGGTGGCCCTCTTCAAAACCACCAGCAGCACCGGGTACCTGTCGGCCTTCTTCATCCCGTCGGGCCAGGTGCCGGTAGCGTAAACCTCGTTTAGAGAAGGCGAGGTGTCGCTGTAGGTAAAAGCCATTAAAAAGCCGTCGCCGACGATCCGGTCGGCGTAGATGACGCCGCCGCCGATGTTCGTTATGGGAAAGGCAAAGCCGGCGTCGGCCAGGATAAGGGAAAAAATAAGCAGCGCCAGAAAACCGCTGCCGGCGGTGATTAGAAAACGTTTCCGGTTAAAGTTGCCGACTGCCGCCATCATCAAAACCCCCCTGCCGTTCTTCAACAGTACCTCAATCGTCATTGTCACCGGTCCTTTTTTATTTTAATTTCCATTTTACACCGAAAAACATTCACTAGCTCGCCAGATGTCCCATTTTCTTCATTAGAGTACCATACTTTTGAAAACTTGTCTATAATTTTTCGCAAAATTCTTAAAAACAAAAGCTGGAATATGTTGCCCAAGATACTTGTTAGTGTTATAGATAAACTACAAAAACAGGTGCGCTCATGCCCGTCTTATTATAAAATATAGTTGTTGATTAATTAACAGTAATGGAGGTAATTATTGATGAAAGTACTGGCCTTAAACGGCAGCCACCGGAAGGGAAAGAATACCGCCGCCATGTTGCGCCTGGTGCTGGCGGAAGTGGAGGCGGCGGGCATCGAAACGGAACTGCTGGAGATCACCGACCTGAATATCCGCCCCTGCCTTTCCTGCAACCACTGCCTGCAGCAGCCGGCCTGCCGCATCACCGACGACGATATGCCGCGGCTCGCCGAAAAAATGCTGGCGGCACAGGGGATAGTGCTGGGCAGCCCGGTGTATTTCGGCAATGTCACCGGCCTTTTGAAAATCTTTATGGACCGTACCCGCTGGATGCACATGACCGCCAACCTTTTAGAGGGGAAGATCGGAGCTGCCGTTACCCACGCCGGGCTGCGCAACGGCGGCCAGGAGATGACGCTTTTGATCCTGGAGCGGTTTTTGAAAGCGCAGGGCCTGCTGGTGGTGGACGACCGGGAGCCGCAGGGCGGGATTTACAACGTGGGCGCAGCCGGCAGCCTATACGCCGGGCTGGAGGACAAAACCATCCGCTGGCGGCGGAACGTGGCGGAAGATGCGCTGGCGGTACATTCCTGCCGCCAGTTGGGGCGAAACCTGGCCAGGAAGGTGCGGGAGCTTATTTAAGCCCCAATTGCACTCTGATAAGTTCGCAAAGGCTCTTCTTGATTTCCGTATGACGGGGAACAGGAGCCTTTTTTCCGTTTTCAGGATTCACATATAGATCATGTTTCAACGTGTGGCAAAATCTCATCTTCAATCATCAAATGATAAGCATCCCGGATGTTTTCTTTTAGTTCTAGAAGGGACTCGCCCTGGCTGAACACACCGGGGACTTCTCTCAACTTCCCGACATACCAGCCATCGTCAATCCAATATTCCAGCGTAAAACGCCTCAACATAAACCATACCCCCAAACACTAATGTTTTTAAGCAGAATCAGCATTCATCTATCAATTATAGTAACATAATACGGCATAAGTGACAACGACTACCCCAAATTACAACCAGAATCATTGCATGGATGTCCGACAGATGTTATAATGCGACTGGCATCATATATACTTCTACAAAAGGAGGTTTATCATAATGAGCGTTCTAAAAGATAAAGCTATCGAAATTATTAAAAAGTTGCCTGATAACTGTTCAGTGGATGACATTATATATGAAGTCTATTTTATATCGCAGGTAATAGAAGGATTAAAGGAAGCCAACGAAGGAAAGCTAATCGAGCACAAAAAAATTAAGTCGGAGATCGATCAGTGGCAAGGTTAAAATGGACTCCCAAAGCACAAAGCCATTTGCTATCGATTTATAGTTATATTTCAGGGGATTCAGAAATTTATGCAAAAAAGTTTATCGAGCGTCTAATTATAACCATTGAGAAAATTCCAATTTTCCCCGAAATGGGACGGGTGGTTCCCGAACTGGCAGAATACAACTTAAGAGAGGTTATCTTTCAAAATTACAGAATAGTCTATCGTTACCTGAGAAATGAGCATGAGGTCCAAATTTTATCAATAGTTCACAGCGCAAGAGACATGAGGAAAATACCAGCGGAAGAATGGAGAGACTAGCTTTTTAAAATCCTACCCTACGCCGATGTAGTCTGCGGCCCGGCCGAAGCGGGCTTTGACTTCCTGCATTAAAAGCCGGCTTTCCGGCTTTTGCAAAAGCCGGTCTTCTTCCACCCAGCGCTGGGCTTCTGCCCGGGCCAGGTTGAGCAGTTGCCAGTCCCGCAAGAGGTCGGCGATCTTAAAGTCGGGCAGGCCGGACTGGCGGATGCCGCAAAATTCCCCCGGCCCGCGCAGGCGCAGGTCCTCCTCGGCCAGGGCGAAGCCGTCGCCGGTATTCGTCATGGCCAGCAGGCGGGTCCGGGCTTCTTCAGTGCCGGGATTAGATACCAGCACACAGTAAGACTGTTGATCGCTCCGGCCCACCCGGCCGCGCAACTGGTGCAGTTGGGCCAGGCCGAAGCGGTCGGCATCCAGGATCACCATCACTGTGGCGTCAGGCACATCCACCCCCACCTCAATAACGGTAGTGGACACCAGGACATCAATCTCCTTCCGGCGAAACGCCGCCATTACCGCTTCCTTTTCTTCGGCCTTCATGCGCCCGTGCAAAAGGCCCACCTGGTATTTCTTAAGCTCTTTTTCGCTCAAAGACGCCGCCAGTTTTACGGCAGCCTGGATATCCACTTTTTCCGATTCTTCTACCAGAGGGCAGACAACATACGCCTGCCGGCCCTGCCCTACCTGCTCCTCAATGAGCCGGTACACCCGCCCCAGTTGCCTGGGCGACACTGAATAGGTTTTTACGGGCAGGCGGCCCGGCGGCAGTT
>JBFMEJ010000151.1:0-4874 GCA_040753275.1 Bacillota bacterium | reverse complement strand
TGGAACGCAACCTCTACCTGGTGCTGCAGCTCATGGAGCTGACCCCCCGCTTGGTGCTGGCCGTGAACATGATGGACGTGGCGCAAAAGCAGGGGCTGGCAATCGACATCCCCAAATTGTCCGCGGCGCTGGGCGTTCCGGCGGTCTCCATCAGCGCCGCCACCGGGCAGGGAATTGATCACCTGTTGGAAACAATAATCAGGGTGGGGGAAGGGGCGCTCACCCCCGCTCCGCGCGTGGATTACGGGAAGGAAATCGAAACTTGCCTGCAAAAGCTGGGCGGCCTGCTGGAAACCGCAGCCATCGACTGGCCGCCCCGGTGGACGGCGGTCAAGCTCTTGGAAAACAACCCGGCCGTAACCGCCGCCTTAAAAAGGGCGGGGCACCTGGAGATCTTAAAGGAGGCGGCGGCCTGCCGGGAACTGATCGGACCGGGCGGCGAAAGAAAAATCATTGCCGCCCTTTACAGGTTTGCCCACCGGGTCGTCAGGGAAGCGGCGGCCGGCCGGAATCAGGAAGGGAAAACTTTCACGGAAAAACTGGACGATATCGTCCTGCACCGCCTGGCGGCCTTCCCCATGATGATTGCTTTGCTGGGAATCATTTTTGCCGTCACCCTTTTCGGGGCGGCTCCCCTTTCCGACGGCCTGGCTGCCTTTTTTGCCTGGCTGGCCGGCAAAACAAAGGCGATTTTCGTGTCCTCGGGAGCCCCCTGGTGGGTTGCCGGGGCGGTGGTGGACGGCTTGATCATCGGCACGGGGGCGGTTATTTCCGTGATGCTCCCAACCATGGCCATTTTCTTCGTTATTTTTGCCCTCCTGGAAGACGCCGGTCTGGTGCCGCGGCTGGCCTTTATCACGGACCGCCCGCTGAAGGCGGTGGGCTCCCAGGGGAAGCACTGCGTGAGCTGCCTGCTGGCCTTGGGATGCAGCATCCCGGCGGTTTTTTCGACGCGGATCATGACCGGCTCCCACCGGCTGCTGGCCATGCTCACCAGCCCACTGCTCCCCTGCAACGGGCGCCTGGGGGTAATGCTGGCCATTACCGGGGCATTTTTCGGAATGCGCGCCCCTTTCGTGATGGTGGCGCTGATTGCCCTCGCCGCGGCGGTGATGATGGTCGCCACCTTTTTACTGCACCGGATATTTTTACGGGGGGATAACCCCGGTTTTGTCCTGGAACTTCCCCCCTACCACCTGCCCCGCCTGTGTCCGGTCATGATCCGCACGCTGCGCGTAAACGTATGGCCCGTGCTGACCAGGGCCGCCCTCGTAGCCGCTCCGATGACGGCGGCAATCTGGCTGTTGAGCAACCTGCCCGCCGGGTCCGCGCCATCGGTCACCGCACGGCTGGCGGACCTGCTCGAACCCGTTGGTTTATTTCTGGGCCTGGACGGCAAAACTTTAGTAGCGGCCCTTTACGCCCTCCCGGCAAAAGAGGTGGTGCTGGGGGCATTGGCCATCACCAACGGACTCAGCCAGGGCCTGGAGGGGTCCGCGGGGCTGGAAAGCTACCTGCTGGCCCGCTGGTCTGGTCTGCAGGCGTTTACTTTTCTGGTTTTCTTTATGTTGTATTTACCCTGCGCGTATACCACCGTGGTCATCTACAAAGAATCAAAAAGCCTGAAATGGACGGCTCTGGCCTTATTTTTGCCACTTGCTCTGGCGTTGGCGGTTACGTGGGCAGTCTACCGTCTAGGGCTGCTCCTGACGAAGTAAATTAAACCGCAGAGGACATAGAGAGTACTTTTGAAATTAAAGATCAGGCCCAAAGTTTCGCAGGCACAAAGGCACAAAGTTAATGAACTTAATATTCCCGGTACATTTCTCTTTGTGCCTCTTTGCCTTTGTGCCTTAGTGCCTTTCGAGAAAGCGGGGAACGTCAGCATGAAGGAATCCGAAGAAAAGTTTTATACGGCCAGGGGGTACGCCGTGATGAGCGCCGGAGAAGACGAGCTCACCTCCAGCATGGAAGACTACCTGGAAATGATCTACCGGTTGAGCGGGCGGGAAGGTTATACCCGCGTCAAAGACGTAGCCGAATGCCTGCACGTGCAACCTCCTTCGGCCACCAAAATGGTGCAAAAACTGCGTGAAAAAGGACAGGTCCAGGCAGAAAAATACGGTATAATAAGATTAACTCCGGAAGGGCGGCGGATCGGCGCTTATTTGCTCAACCGCCACAATACCCTGCGGGATTTTTTGGAGCTGATCGGGGTCAAAGAACACCTGCACGAAGATGTGGAAGGCATCGAGCATAACGTCAGTAAGCCCACCCTGCAGTGCCTCCTTGATTTTGTAGCTTTTCTGCGCAGCAAACCGCAACTGATGGAGGAGTTTAAGCGCTACCGGGCACAGCGGGCGGAGGCGGAGATCCGGGGATAAAAGCTCCGGGATTCCTTTTCGCGGTACCAACAGAAGACGGGGTATCATTTATGGAAAGACTGCAAAAATACCTGGCCAGGGCGGGAGTGGCTTCCCGCCGCCAGTGCGAGGAACTAATCAAAGCCGGCCTGGTGAAAGTAAACGATCAAACCGTCACCCGGCCGGGGACAAGCATTGACCCGGCAGCGGACCGCGTCGAAGTGGCCGGGCGCCCGGTGGCCGGGCCCGAGGAAAAGGTCTATATTTTACTCAACAAGCCGGCGGGCTGCGTAACCACCCTGCATGACCCCCAGGGCCGCCCGAAAGTCACCGATTTGCTCAAAAACATCCGCGCGCGGGTCTACCCGGTCGGCCGGCTGGATTACGAAACAGAAGGCCTGCTTTTACTGACTAACGATGGAGAGTTGACTTACGCCCTCACCCACCCCAGCCATCAGGTTAAAAAAACCTACCTGGCCTGGGTATACGGGGTTCCCCCGGCGGAAAAACTTGCCCTGCTGACCAAAGGGGTAATGCTCTCCGACGGCCCTGCTGCGCCTGCCGAAGTACACTTAAAAGGAAAAAACAAAAAGGGTGCCCTGCTGGAAATCACCATCCACGAAGGACGCAAGCGCCAGGTGCGGAGAATGTGCGAGCGAATCGGCCACCCAGTTTACCGCTTAAAGAGGATTCGCCTGGGACCGCTTGGCTTGGGGGACCTGCAGCCCGGCGAATACCGCTTTCTCACTCCCGGCGAGGTCCGGAAGCTAAAAAATTTGGCCCGGCCGGCGAAGGACCGCTAGAAACGGCAGGAATTCATCGCCTTTTAGCGAAAAAGGTAGTAAGTAGGGATTGGGGATTAGGAATTAGGGGCCAGGGGATGAGGGAAGAGACCCGCCCAGTTAATGATGTTTTTGCAACGGAGGTGCAAAGATGGCCGGTTTCCAACCAGAAGACATCGCCCCCGACCGGGACATCAAGGCCAGAATCCGTCTGGACGTAAAGGGTCTGGCGAAACCGGGGCGTTTCTTTTTCGGCGGCAAACCCACGGACAGAGTCGCGGAAGAAGCCAGGGAACAGCAGGTCACCCTGCTGAGAAATGTCCCCGTCCAGGGAATCCGGATCGAAAATATTGACGTAAGCATGGACATCTACACCGTCCTTGACGACCTGAACAACCAGGAAGTGGCCTACGCCCCTTTAATTCTGGAGGTTGTCGCCGATACCGTCGAAGATCTGGTCAGGTTTGTTGCCCGGGAAGATTTCCGGAAAATCGAAGTGCTTTCCCCCGCCGCCCTCACCCTCCACCGTTACGACCTGGAGCGTTTGATTTTCCGGATTGCCGAGGAACTGAAAAATTACCGCGCGCAGCTGGACCGCAAATACAATGTCCGCTAAAAAAGGCCGGGAGGAGATGACTTTTTGCATACCAGCAGGCAGGTGGCCAGGGCGGCTTTGATCATGGCGCTGAGCGAAGACCGCGAAAAGGAGCGGGAATACAAAGCCCGGTTTGCCAAGGAAGGATACAAAACGGCGGCCGTGGATTACGGCGGCGACTTTATCACCTCGGTAAATAAAATCGTGGAACGGGCCGTGGTGGCCGCCAAGCGCGAAGGCGTAATCAAAGAAATCCACGCGGAAGAGGGGGCCGTGGCCGGCGCCACGCGGGAAGCCCTTTCGCAAATCGTGACCAAGGCGGTCGGCTTGAATGTAGGCGGAAAAATCGGCATTGCACGCTCCCGGGACCATATCAGCGTGGCGGTCTTTTTCGGATTGGGCCTGCTGCACCTGGATGACGTGGCGGTCGGCATCGGCCACCGGGCAGTGTTTACCGAAGAAACAAAAGAGACAAGATAGGGTAAGGCAGGAACATCAAGAGATGGCCAAATTATTGCGGGGAATTCGCGGAGCCACTACAGTTGAACGAAACGAAGCCGGGGAAATTCTCGCCGCGGCGCGGGAACTGCTCCAGATGATGGTCGAAGAAAACGGTCTGGACCCGGCTGACATCGCCAGTGCGATTTTTACCGTTACCCTTGATCTCAACGCGGCTTTCCCCGCCGAAGCCGCGCGCGAACTCCCGGGCTGGCAATCCGTTCCTTTGCTCTGCGCCACGGAAATAAACGTACCCGGCAGTTTAAAAAAGTGCATCCGCGTCCTGCTGCACGTAAACACCGAACGTTCCCAGCAGGAAATAAAACACATCTATTTGCGGAACGCCCGGCAGCTCCGCCCCGATCTGTCCTCCGGAAAAGACCAAAGAGATCCAGAAACTGAGGCCTGGCCTTAAGGAGGTAAACGGAGGAGAACCTCTTCCTTGACCTTTTCCGCCTTTTGGAGGGTTTCTCGGGCAACATCCTGTTCCGGCCAAAACTCAAGAGGGCAGCAACAGATCTTTACCCCCCCGCCCCGAAAATTTTCTTCACGATGAACACCGACGCCGCCAGCGTGGTCACATCGGCCGCCAGGCCGGAGATAATGGCGTACCGGTACCGGGATATTCCCACCGAG
>JBFMEJ010000150.1:0-4882 GCA_040753275.1 Bacillota bacterium | reverse complement strand
TTCCTTACGGAGAATTAATTACCGGGGAAAAACTGCAACAAATCGCCCGGGCCGAAGAGTTCCTTGCCGAACGCGGTTTTTCTCCGGTGCGCGTCCGCCACCACGGTCCGGTAGCCCGCCTGGAACTGCCGCTCGGGCAGATCGGCCGGCTCAGCGATCCGTCTCTCCGGGAGGAGATTGATCAAGCTTTAAAGCGGCTCGGATTCCTTTACGTGAGCGTGGATTTGGCCGGTTTGCGGAGCGGCAGTTTAAACGATCTTCTGGTGCACCGGGATGTTTAAAAGCAGCGGCTGGACATAACATACGCAATTTTATAGAGGATGAAGAAAATGGACCGACAAAAACTTAAAGACTTGTTAAACCGCCTTGCGCAAAGGGAGATCAGCGTTGACGAAGCCCTTGCGGAATTGAAAAATCTTCCCTACCAGGACCTGGGCTTTGCCAAAATAGATCACCACCGGAGCATCCGCTGCGGGTTTCCGGAGGTAATTTTTTGCGCCGGAAAAAAGCCGGAGCAGGTAGCCGAAATTTTCCAGCGGCTGGCCGGCGCCCACCAGACGGTTTTGGGTACCAGGGCAGGTAAGCGAACTTACCTGGCCGTGCGCGAGCTTTGTCCGGACGTTCAGTATTTCCCGGCTGCCCGCTGCCTGATCTACGGCATGCCGGAGAAACCTGTCTTTCCGGGCAAAGTGCTGATCGTCAGCGCCGGGACGGCGGATCTTCCCGTAGCCGAGGAAGCGGCCGTATGCGCCCGGGCCATGGGCAATCCTGTCGAAACCCTGTTTGACGTGGGTGTTGCCGGCCTGCACCGCCTGCTGGATCACCGGGATTTACTTCAACAGGCGGCCGTAATTATTGTCGTGGCCGGCATGGAAGGGGCCCTGCCCGGGGTGGTAGGCGGCTTAACCGACCGGCCGGTTATTGCCGTGCCAACGAGCGTCGGATACGGGGCAAGTTTCGGCGGCTTAGCCGCCCTTTTGGGAATGCTCAACAGTTGCGCCGCCGGGGTAGGTGTAGTCAACATCGACAACGGCTTCGGGGCTGCTGCCCTGGCCACGGCGATCAACAGATTAGCCCGTACTTTTTAAGAGAATCGCTGGTAATTGAACTGCGTTTCAATTTCAATTCCTGTTTTCACGGAGTTGCTGAGATGAAAGTACTCTACCTGGACTGTTTCGGGGGCATCAGCGGGGACATGGTTTTAGGCGCTTTAATTGACGGCGGTGTTCCCCTGGCTTCTGTAGTGGAACAATTAAAGCAATTAGGGCTGGCAGGCTATTCCCTGAATGTTTACCAGGCTCAAACGCACGGTTTCAGGGGTACCAGGTTTGTGGTGGAACCTGCCCAAGATCATCACCAGCCCCGCCGGACCTGGGAAGATATTTCGAGGCTCATTGCCGGCAGCGAGCTTGCTCCAAAGATTAAGGAACATTCCCTGGTCATTTTTGAAAAACTGGCCCGGGCGGAAGGAAAGGTGCACGGAATACCTCCGGAGAAAGTGCATTTTCACGAAATAGGCGCGGTGGACTCCATCGTCGACATCGTGGGAACGGCCATCGCCCTGCACGAGGCCGGCATCGAAAAGGTTTATTGTTCCCCCCTTCCCGCCGGTTACGGCTGCATCTGCACCGCCCACGGCCTGCTTCCGGTCCCGGCCCCGGCCACCGCGGAACTGCTGAAAGGGCTTCCGATCCGCCCCGTTCAGGTGGAAGGGGAACTGGTCACGCCCACGGGGGCGGCCATTGCGGCGGCCCTGGCCGAAGGTTTTGGCCCGGCGCCGGCCATGCGGATTGAGCAAACGGGCTACGGACTGGGGAGCAACGATTACGGGATCCCGAATTTTCTGCGGGTTTTCATCGGCGAAGAGCTGAAAGAACTTTCGGAGGAAAAGCACCCGGACAAAAATAAAAACCAGGCACCCGGCTTTGAACAGGAGATCTCCGTGCTGCAGACCACTATTGATGATATGAATCCGGAAATTCTGGCTTATGCGGCGGAAAAGCTGCTGGCCGCCGGCGCCCTGGACGTCTGGATCACTCCCGTCATCATGAAAAAAGGGCGTCCGGGGAGTTTGCTCACCGTGCTTTGTCCGCCGGAAAAGGAAGACGAATTCCGGCAAATCATTTTTACGGAAACCTCCACCCTGGGCATACGGGTGCGGCGGGAAAAACGGCATTGTTTGCCCCGGCAGCAGGTTAATGTGGAAACCGGTTACGGAGAAGTGCGCGTGAAAATTGCCGCCGCGGGCGATGGACTGGGGCGCCAAATCAGCCCGGAATACGAGGACTGCCGCCGGCTTGCCCGGGAAAAGGGCGTTCCCTTGAAATATGTCTACCTGGCTGCCGTTGAGGCTGCTCAAAGAAGCATGAGCATCCCGGAGTGAGCCCGGAATGGGTAGGGATTCCCGCCCTGGTTCTGTAAACCGGTTCTGTAAAATTTTTTAGGGCACAAATCTATCTTGGCCGACAGATATATGTCCCGGCCGCCTTATCAAATTTGAGCCGTTCGGTCCCAAAAATACCGGTCAGCTGCGTGGAGCAGGGCCGCTGACGGTGCGGCGGGCACAACTGTAGAGGGGGTTCAAAATGGCTGAACTGCTGGTTGAACAGATCAGGCCCGGCCTGAACGTGCGCGGGATCTTCGCCTTGAAAGCAAAAAAACTCCTTCCCTACCGGGAGGCCCCGGGGTACTTCCTGGCCGTTACCCTGGCCGACCGCACCGGCAATGTGGAGGGGCGGCTCTGGGAAGGGGCCGAAGAAGCCGGCGCCCGCCTGAAGGTGGGGGACATCGTCGCCGTAAAAGCACAGGCCGTAGCGTACAACGGGTCGGTGCAGCTGCGCATCGATTCGATCGTTAAGGAAGGCGGGCAAATTGACCCGGCGCGGTTCATCCCTGCCGCCGAAGGATTGGAAGAGGCCAAAGAAAAGCTTCACCAGTTGATTACCTCTTTGACCAACCCATACTTAAAAGCACTGCTTTCCCTCCTCTTTTCGGAACAGGATTTCTACGCGGCCTTTTGCCTGGCCCCCGCCGCCAAACAGTACCACCACGCCCTTTTGGGCGGGCTTTTGGTCCACAGCGTGACCGTGGCCGTGGCCGCGGACGGTATCGCCAAAGGCTACCCCCAGGCCGACCGGGACCTTTTGGTGGCCGGGGCCATTTTACACGACATCGGCAAGGTGCAGGAGTACCGCTGCCGCGGCGCCGTGGAGCAGACCGACGAGGGGCGGCTTTTGGGGCACATTGTCTCCGGCGCGCTGCTCATAGACCGCGCCATCGCCAGGGTGCCGGACTTTCCGGAAGACCTGCGCTTAAAGCTCCTGCACATGATCGTCAGCCACCACGGGCGCTACGAGTGGCAGTCCCCCAAGCGGCCCAAGTTTTTAGAGGCGGCTCTGCTGCACCAGCTCGACCTGCTGGACGCCCAGGCAGACATGTTCTCCCGTGCTGCCGCCGCCCGCGAAGATAAAGACTCCCCCTGGACGGATTGGGTGAAGGGGCTGGAGAGGTGCGTTTACTGCCGGTGAGAGAGGGATGAACAGATTTTTTTACAGTGGGATTCCCGCATTGAAAACATTTAGTCACCATCCTGCTCCCCCCTTTCCGCGAGTACGCTCGTCAATCCATTTTGGAGGTTCGGGAAAATAGACCGTAATAATTATTAGTGTGCCCGAAGGATCAAGCCCGCAAACAGCGTGCACCGGTCTGCCCGGCCCGATATACCCGAGGACCAGGCAGCTATGCCCCCGCACATCCTCCGGGTAATCCTCAATAATTTCACCATTCGCGATAGCCATGACCACATCAGTGTCCTTAACCTTTCTTTGGCCGGCCCGCACACGCGCATGTTTGGACATGGCCCATTGGCGATATCCCAGGAGTCAATCTGGTCGTTCGGGTTTATACCGAACGCAGTGCTATGCTTTACCTGCACCTGGAAAAAATCGAGGATATATCAACGTGGTCCTGCAGATCCCCAGCTTGCAGGTGATTAAGTGTGTAGATTGTCGTGAACTCCTGGCAGCAGTGCTGACGCGGAGGAGCCGGTGAAGGTGGTGGCAAAATACCTTCCTCAATAACTTGCTGGTTGATTACTACTGCAATATTGAGGTTCAACCAGGCAACTGCGCCCCCGCACATCCTCCGGGGAATCCTCAATAATTTAACCATTCGCGATAGCCCTTTGCTCCAAAGGTTTTAAAACGTCTTTGAGTAACCTGGAGGCGTTAAGTAATTCTATACCAATTAGCTGACCATATTTATCCATTTCTAAATTTATCCCGGGATGAATTTCGATTACCTCTTCTTCCTGCCCTTCTTTGGCGATATAGAGGATGTCAAGCTCATCATCGTAATAAACTTTCACTGTTTAACCCACCTTCTTGTTTTAATTCTATTCTCCTTTTGACCTTTTTTAAGAGAGTGCAGGGTAATTATTGTAATTTTATTTTCGGATTTCTCATATGTTAATGCCAATTCCCTTGTTTTTCCCTGGAAATTGGCACTTTTAACTGCGACAGATTATCCCGTTTGGGTATCCTTATAGTGTTCATCTGCATGGTTTAATATTGTTTCTGCCAGCCCATTGGGGATTTCCCGAAGCTTTTTTCGATTTAAAAAGTGCTTTGAGTATATTATTTCCAAATTTATTTTATGCTCCAACACTGAAGTAAAACTGCCTGGTCTAACCCGCCCAGGCAGTTATTAAAACTTCATTTCTGTTTGTATATCTTCGCACAATGTGTGGGAATGCACTGGTGTCGGAGGCGGGACTTGAACCCGCACGGTTGCCCATACGCCCCTCAAACGTACGCGTCTGCCAATTCCGCCACTCCGACATGCTGCCTGCAATAAAAATTATACGATTCGCCGGTTGCCCTGT
>JBFMEJ010000149.1:0-4887 GCA_040753275.1 Bacillota bacterium | reverse complement strand
GTTCAGCTCCGACTGCCAGCTGCCGGACGCCAAAGCAAAAAAAACAAGAAACATCTCCGTAAAGGATGCCTCTTTTCCCCTGCTAATAGAGCAAATGGATAAAAAATTAATTTGTTTATCAGCTATTCCTGCATCAGGCGCCTGTGTCAAGGAAACCTCCATTGACCTGGCCAGGGCGCTGGCCGACATTTTATGCGGGCAAAGCAGCGCCGCAATCAATATAGGCATTGGAAGGGCTTATAACAATCTTGAATCCCTTCACCAGTCCTATGCAGAAGCCTGCAGGGCCCTGGAATACGGCTTAAAGTCAGCAGCCGGGGCTGGCAATGAAAAATACAAAATCATTCACATCGACAGTATAGACGAAAACCGGGTGTTTTCCCGACCCTATCAGATAGCGCAGCAGGTGATCAACTATCTGGAGAATAATTACAACCAGAAAATAAGCCTGGAAGAGGTGGCCCAGTCAGTTTATCTGAACCCCGTTTATCTCTCCACCGTTTTCAAACAGGAAACCGGCTATACCTTTTCGGACTATCTAACCCTTGTCAGGGTGGAAAAAGCAAAAAAATTACTGGACTCGCGCCTTCCCGTGAAAGAAGTGGCCAGGAAAGTAGGCTATCCGGACAGCAATTACTTTTGCCGGGTCTTCAAAAAGGTAACGGGGGTTACCGCCACCGACTACAGGAAAAACAAGCTCCACGCAAACTAAAGCGGGGTGGCGCTCAGGACCACCCCGTAAATATTCTCAGCATGTTGGGAACTTTCCGGTCGCTGCTGCCGCAGCCGTACCCAATCCGCTCCCAGCGCACCGGCGGGAAGCAGCCGAACTCACTGACCAGGGCCGCTAAGATGGCCGCGCCGGTGGGAGTAACCAGCTCTTTTTCGCTGTTCACCCAGTACACCGGTACTCCCTTGAGCAGTTCGGCGGTGGCCGGCGCCGGCAGGGGCACCATTCCGTGGGCCGTGCTGACAAACCCCCTCCCCATCGGCAACGGGGAGGAGTAAACGCGCTCTATTTCCAGTAGCCTCACGGCCAGAACGGAGCCCACCACGTCAACTATGGAATCTATCGCCCCCACTTCATGGAAATGGACCCTGTCGGCGGGCAAATTGTGGATTCTGCCCTCGGCTGCGGCGATGTTTTCGAATATTTTAATGGACTTGTCCTTGACCCAGTCGTCAAGGCCGCTCCGCTCTATAATCCCCACTATCTCGCCCAGGTGGCGGTGGTGGTGATGACCATTTTCATGGACGGCGACATTCAGTTTTGTCCCGAAAATACCGCATTTTGAAGCCCGCGAGGCTTCCAGGTGAAATTCGTCCAGGCCGAGGCTGGAAAGTTCCTTACTCAGCTGTTCAAGGGGCAGCCCCAGATCAATGAAGGCGGCCAGCAGCATATCGCCGCTGACACCGGAAAAACAGTCAAAATAAGCTATCTTCACTTTGCTTTCACCAACTAATTTTCATTGTTTATACCGGCGATCATGGCTGCCGCGTACCCCGCGCCGAAACCGTTGTCTATGTTAACGACGGTGACCCCGGCGGCGCAGCTGTTAAGCATGCCCAGCAGCGCCGAAATGCCCTTGAGATTGGCCCCGTAACCCACGCTGGTGGGCACGGCGATGACCGGCCTGTCCACCAGTCCCCCGATTACACTGGGCAGGGCCCCCTCCATCCCAGCTACCGCGATAATCACTTTGGCGTTCACGATCATTTTCATGTGGTTAAGCAGCCTGTGCAGGCCGGCTACGCCGACGTCAAACAGCCGCTCCACCCGGTGACCCAAGAGTTCCGCCGTTAAGGCCGCTTCCTCGGCCACCGGAATGTCCGCTGTGCCGGCGCTGATAACCAGGATGTAGTCCTTCGCGGAGCGTGCCGCCTCCGATCTTTTAACGTACATCACCCTGGCCAGCTCGTTGTACTGCACCTCGGGAATAACCTCCCTGACGGCGTAATAAGCCTCGGGGGCGCAGCGGGTGGCCAGAATGTTTCTGTTGGGCTCGTAAGCCTTTAAGCGCTGCATAATGGCCGTTATTTGCTCCACCGTCTTGCCCTGGCAAAAAATAACTTCCGGGCAACCCGTGCGAATGGTGCGGTGGTGATCTATCTTAGCAAAACAGATGTCTTCGTAAAAAAAATTTTTCAGTATTTTAAAGGCATCTTGAGGCTGAAGAACTCCCTGGCTGACCTGTTCCAGCAGTTTTTGCAGATCTCTGGACTCCACAGCCATATCCCCTTTCATCAGTAAGACGTAATCCGTTGCCTGCTAGATGGCCAAAAGATCTCCCCGGTCGCGCACGTCAGCGTTAACCCTGATGGTGATTACTTCCGCTTTATCCCCGGACCACAACCTGGTTTCTATGCTGGAGCGCAGCGCCGCCAGTGGATAACTGTAACCCCATTCTTCAAGCTTTTCCTGAACTTTCACCAGCTGATCGTGGTCTACCTTGATGCTGAGCAGCTCGCCCCTATGGGCTATATATTTTAGCCTTAGCTTAAAGATGATGTTGCGGTCCCCGGCCGTCAGGCGCAGAGTTTTCTCTCTAAAAGACACATCAAAATGAACATGCTGACTTTCCAGTACGTGGTAACCCCAGATTCCCAGTTCGGAAGCCAAAAATACTGCCACCTTTTCCACCAGTTCTGCCGGCAAGTCTATAAAAAGCATGTATCCGGGGCGGTTTTTCTTGGTTATTGACTGCAGCAGCTGTACATTCCAGGCACCCATTTGAAACAGCCTTTGGATCGAATGGCCAATTACCTCTCCTGAAGAATGATCGACCTGCGCTATGATCAGCTTACCCTCGTGCATGGCGGATTCTCCTTTAATAATCTCCGAATAACACCGACCTGGTGTTCAATCAAGCTAACGTCACAAGCACTGGCCGGCATCCTGTACCTCGTCAATGGTTCTGCTCTTTTCCCAGTAAGTTTTGATCTCGCCGGGTATCACCTGTTCCCATTTGGCAACATACCCGGCCTGCTTTTCCTTAATGGTGCCGAAAAGAGTCACCAGGGCTTTTTCCGCATCCCTCACGGCGGAAAACGATCCGTAGGTCTGAATTAAACTAAGTATGGAATCGCCCGGCAGCCCGGCAGGAACTGCGCCGTTCCAGATCGGTTTGATGGATTCGGGCAAAAGCTCCCCGACGGCGTCCGCGTCCCTGCCCATCACCTGCTTGAACGCTTTAAAAACTGCCTGGATTAAATGCAGGGTGTCGCCATAGGTGCAGTAATTGCCCAGACCCTTGGCGTAGTTGATAAATTCCCTCTCGCTAATTGGCCTCCATTCCATTTTTATAGATCCCCTTTATTTATTAATGGTGGGTTTCTGGTTTTTAAAACGGTCGATGGCCATTTCAACGTACTCGGTCATCATGATGCCGCCCATCACGCACGTGCTGGCGCAGAGGCCGCAGCCCACACACAGTTCGGGCTCGCTCATCCAGGGCACAAATATTCCTGCAATATTTGTTTCGGTCATTTTTAGCAGCTCTTTTTTGCATTTGTTGACACAGTCCCCGCACCCCTCGCAGTTTACCGGCGTCACCCACGGCATTTGTTTTGGCAGTTTTTTGGACTTGCCGCCAGTTTCTGTCATAATTTAAGCAAACCCCCATCAGATTGTTGCCTGTCAAATTCCGGAGCCCGGTGGAGAGATCTCCACCGGGTGATCAATCAAAACACTGTTACTTCAGTTCGCGGGCTATCCGCGCCGCCAGAATTGCCGATTCCAGGATGGTGGGCACCGGAATGCTCATGCTTATGGTCGCTCCGGCAGCCGCCTGGTCCACTGCCTCCTGAGGAGTGACACCCATGGCCGCGCCCACGCAGGCAGGAACCACCACGTCCATGGCCACCGCGCCGGCGTTCAGCAGATCCACGGCGCCGGCGGCAAAGCACTCGATTATCTTCAGCGTTTCCTTGTCGTTGGCCAGCATGGCGTCAGGAATAGTTTTGGCCAGAATGTTTTCAAAGGTGTATACCTTGCCGTCGACCTTCAGCTCCACATCCACGTAACCGTCAAAGGCAAAGTACTTCTGGGCGAACTTATGGGTCCGGCGGCCCGCCCCAGGACGGACATTGTAAAACCTTACGTACTCAATGTTCCTGCCCAGGGCCTTGCTGAACAGGCGGGCCACGCCGTCACCCAGGTCTTTAATCCGCTGGTCCTCCAACTCACGGGTAATTTCAGTGATGGTCTTACCGCTCTTCATACCGTTGTACGCGTGTATGGTCCGCTTGTAGATGGAGTCCACCAGCACAGGCTCGGTGGCCATCATTACCGACCGGGTGATTGGGCCGCGCTCGACGAAGTTGGCCCGGCGGGCCAGGATGTTGGTGGCCACCGCGGCGTGTTCCACCTGGAAGAAATTGTCCATGGTCTTCCTGATCACATCGGCAATCTCTTCCTCCTCCATGCCTTTACCCAGCAGGTACAGGGCCAGGGAGGCCGAGGTGCACCAGTGGGTCAGGGGCAGCAGGAGCGGGCCGCCGCTTCTGCCGACGCCCAGGGCCGGACCTTCCTGGATCAGGGCGCACACCTCGTTGAACATGATCATGCCCACCACCGTGGGCTGCCCGCAGTCTTTCAAGATCATGGCCAGGTCACCCACTACCTTGGCGGTCTCCAGTTCTTCACCGGTGCCGCGGATGTGGATTTTTTCAGGCATCTTGGCGGCCTTTACGGCGGCCAGGCCGCAGACGTACGGGGTGCGGGTTTTCAGGAAGGGACCCCACTCTTCGCCTACATAAGCGTCTGGGTGCAGTATTTCCAGGGCGGCGGCGCAGGCCAGCAAACTGGACATCCAGCGGCAGGGCTTGATGCCCACCGAGTTGTAGGCCCTCATCATGCCGTCAACGCCGATTTTGACCAGTTTCTGG
>JBFMEJ010000148.1:0-4940 GCA_040753275.1 Bacillota bacterium | reverse complement strand
GGGGAAAAGAGCTGGCCATTACCATTACCTGTTTATATGATACATATAAGTTGAACCGTTACTGGGCAAGAAAATTCATGGAGAGCAAGGAAATCCTCTCCGAACAATTAAAAAGCGTTTCGGAAGTGATTGAAGATTTAACGCAGCAGTTGCAGCTGGAATTGGAAACATACCCGCAAAAGGAAGCTTTTCTCAAAGAAAAATTAAAGCAGGCCGGGGTGCCGGCCGTGGAGGTGAAAATTTATCAAGGGGAAAACGGGAAAAGGGAAGTCTTTTTAAAGCGGCAGCCCTGCGCGGACCAGCAACACTGTTCTACCCAGCTGGTTCCCCTCATCTCCCGGCTGATGGAAGACTCACTGGCGCTGCCTAGCCAGAACTGTACCGGGACAAAAGAAGGTTTGTGCTGCCTGCGCCTGTATCCGGGGCTGAAATACCAGGTCAGGGTTGGGGTGGCGAAAATCGGCAAGGGCGGCGATCCTGTTTCCGGCGACAGTCATACTTTTGTTCCTTTAAGGGGAGGGAAATTTGCTTTTATTCTCAGCGACGGGATGGGCACGGGAATGCAGGCGGCGCTGCAGAGCAACACGACCGTTTCCCTTTTGGAGCATCTTTTGGAGTCGGGCTTAAGCACCGGGCTGGCCATTAAAACGGTTAATTCCCTGATGATGCTGCGTTCGGCGGGGGATAATTTTGCCACCATCGACCTGGTTATGCTGGATTTATCCAATGGACAGGCCGAATTTATCAAAATCGGCGCGCCGCCCAGCCTGCTGGCGCGCGGACGGCGGGTCAGCCAGGTGAGGGCCGCCTCCCTGCCGGCGGGGATTATTAAAGATATCGACGTAACCAGCGTAATAAAGCATTTAACGAAAGGGGACTTGCTGGTCATCTGCAGTGACGGTTTGCTGGACACTTACACCGGCCCCCGGGAAAAGGAGGAATGGGCTAAAGAAGTCCTCCAGGATGCCTCCGGACTGGATCCCCAGGAAATCGCCGACTTGCTTTTGAAGCTGGCCCAGACTAACGCCGGCGGGGAGGCGCAGCTTGCCGACGACATTACCATTATTGCGGCAAGACTTCTGGAAAGAAAACCGGATTAAAAATCTTTAAGTAACGGGACTGGACGGGAGGGAGGAAAATTATTTACAATATGGAAATATAATATCGTAATTATAGAATATGCGGGTGTTTCCCTGGTGGATTTGCTCGAGCAGGTATCTTTGTTGATTAGAAAGCACCGGATGATCGGGGAAAAAGAAAAGATTTTGGTGGCCGTTTCCGGAGGCCCCGATTCCGTCGCGCTTTTACATATTTTGTGGAAGCTTCGGGAAGAATTAAAAATCTTTTTGCACGTCGTTCACGTAAACCACCTTTTAAGAGGGGAGGAGGCCCGGGCCGACGCCCTTTTTGTTCAGGAATTTGCCGAAAAGTTAAACCTTCCCTGCAAAGTGGAAAACATTGACGTCCGGGCTTTGCAAAAAGAAACCGGCCTTTGTCTTCAGGAGGCGGCGCGGGAAGCGCGCTTTGCTTTTTTTGAGCGGGAAGCCCGGCGCCTGGGGGCGGATAAGGTAGCCCTGGGGCACCACGCGGACGATCAGGCGGAGACGATCTTGCTGAATTTATTGCGCGGCGCCGGGGTGGGCGGCCTGGCGGGCATTCCCCCCGTTCGCGGGCTGTATATCCGCCCCCTGTTGGCGATCCGCCGCCGGGAAATTGAAGAATACTGCAGGGTTCACGCGCTGCCTTTCCGCCTGGATCCTTCCAACTTAAAGCCGGTTTATACCCGCAACCGGATCAGGATCCAGCTTCTTCCCCTGCTGGAGCAGGAATACAACCCGCAGCTGGTCAGGGTGCTGACCCGCCTGGGGAATATTTGCCGGGAAGAAAATGCCTACCTGGAAACCAAAGCGCAGGCAGCTTACCGGCAGGTGGCGGAACAAACAAACGAAGGCGGGCTGGTCTTTCCAAAGACCCTTTTGCTTGCCCAGCCGCTTCCTTTAAGGCGGCGCATTTTGCGGCTGGCCTGGCAGGAAGTGAGCGGGGAAACCAAAGAACTGTCTTATGACCACGTGGAGCGGCTCCTGGAAATGCTGGAAAACGGCGTCCGGGCTGTGGTTCTTCCCCGCGGCGTCCGGGCGGTGCAGACGAAAAATGCCCTCCGGCTGTCCAAAGCGGATCGGCCGCCGGACGTTCCCCCCTACCAATATCCCCTGGCAGTTCCTGGTATAACCTACCTCCCAGAGCTCGATCTGGAAATCCAGGCCGAAGTATTCCCGGTGGAAAATATTCCTCCCTGGAACGTTTTAACCCCCCGGGAGGCGATCCTGGATTACGGTTTGGCGACCGAACCTTTCTGGGTGCGCCGGCGCCGGGAAGGGGACGTTTTTGCCCCGCTTGGGCTGGGCGGAACGGTGAAGTTGAAAAAGTTCTTGATTGACCAGAAGGTTCCCCGGGCCAGGCGGGACCGCCTGCCCCTGGTGGTGAGCGGGGGGGAAATCGTCTGGGTGGCCGGTTTAAGAATGGCGGAGCGGTGGAAAGTAACGGACCGGACAAAGATTTGTTTATATTTACAGATAAAGGAACGTAATTCTAATTCTTATTAATTTATCACGTACAATTGAAAGAAGAAGCTAATTATGCTACAATTTTATTTGGTGCCCTGAACTTCTAAAGACCGGCTGAATTGAGAGGAGTGGCTTTTTTGAACAGGGTTCTGAAGAACCTGAGTATTTACCTGCTGATCGTCCTGGTGATTATCGCCTTGTTAAAATATATGCAGCCGCCGAGCAACAATGTGCAGCACTGGACCTACAACCAGTTTGACAATGCCGTGAAGCAGGGTCAGGTTCAGCAGGTGACGATCCAGGCTAAAGAAACAACTAATTTAATTACTGGCATAAAAAAGGATGGGACAAAATTTCAGGTTACGGGTTTAAAGAATGACGCCGAGCTGGTCAATTTGCTTTTATCCAAAGGAGTGGAAATTAAACCCGAGGCCCCGCCGGCACCCGGACTATGGACAAATGTTTTAACCAGTCTGGTGCCTGTTTTGATTTTTGTTTTGCTTTTTTTCTTTATGATGCAGCAAACCCAGGGCGGCGGCAACCGGGTGATGTCTTTCGGCAAAAGCCGCGCCCGTTTGCACTCGGACGATAAAAGGAAAGTTACTTTTGCCGACGTGGCGGGCGCCGACGAGGCCAAAGAGGAACTGGTTGAAATCGTGGAGTTCTTGAAGAACCCCAAGAAGTTCACAGAACTCGGCGCCCGCATTCCCAAGGGGGTTCTGTTGTTTGGGCCGCCCGGCACGGGGAAAACCCTGCTGGCCAGGGCGGTGGCCGGGGAGGCCGGCGTGCCCTTTTTCAGCATCAGCGGCTCGGACTTTGTGGAAATGTTCGTCGGCGTAGGAGCTTCCCGCGTACGCGATTTATTTGACCAGGCGAAAAAAAATGCCCCCTGTATAGTTTTCGTGGACGAGATTGACGCCGTGGGCCGCCAGCGGGGCGCCGGACTGGGCGGCGGCCACGACGAGCGGGAGCAGACGCTTAACCAGCTGCTGGTGGAAATGGATGGATTCAGCCCCAACGAGGGCATTATCATCATTGCCGCCACCAACCGGCCCGACATCCTGGACCCCGCTCTCCTGCGCCCGGGCCGTTTCGACCGGGAAGTGGTGGTGGACATTCCAGATATTAACGGGCGCAAGGAAATTTTAAAGGTGCACATGAAAGGCAAGCCGCTGGCCGGTGACGTGGATCTTGATGTCCTGGCCCGCCGGACGCCGGGTTTTACCGGCGCCGACCTGGCCAACCTGGTGAACGAGGCGGCTCTTTTGGCGGCCCGCTACAATAAAAAGGAAATCGGCATGCGGGAACTGGAAGATTCGATTGAACGCGTGATTGCCGGACCGGAGAAAAAGTCCAAGGTAATCAGCGAAAAAGAAAAGAAGCTGGTTTCCTACCACGAGGCCGGACACGCTGTGGTGGGCTACCTCCTGCCCAATACCGACCCGGTGCACAAGGTCTCCATTATTCCCCGCGGGCGGGCGGGCGGTTATACGCTTCTTTTGCCCAAGGAAGACCGCTACTACATGACCAAGTCCATGCTGTTGGACCAGGTGACCATGCTGTTGGCCGGGCGGGTGGCGGAAGAACTGGTGTTAAAGGAAATCAGCACGGGCGCCCAGAACGACCTGGAGCGCTCGACGGAAATTGTCCGCCGGATGATCATGGAGTACGGGATGAGCGAGGAACTGGGCCCCATGACCCTGGGCCGGAAACACGAAACACCTTTTTTAGGCCGCGACCTGGCGCGCGACCGCAACTATGGCGAAGAAGTGGCGGCGGCCATCGACAAAGAGGTGCGCCGCATCGTGGACGTAAATTACAACCGGGCCAAGGATATCCTGATTAAGCACATGAATACCCTGCATTTAATCGCCGGGGCCCTGATGGAGAAAGAGACGCTGGAAGCCGAGGAATTCGCCGCCTTAATGAAACAGGCCGGGGAAAAGGAGCACCAGGCATAAATCGGTCGTCGGTCGTCGGAAGTCAGGCGTCGGAGAGGAAAACTTGAAAGGAGTGATTGGCCGGAGGGCCGGCAAAGCAATGGAACGAACTTTTGTCATGATCAAGCCCGATGGAGTCCAGAGAAACCTGGTCGGTGAAATCATCGCCCGGTTTGAGGCCCGGGGATTGAAAATTGCCGCGTTAAAAATGCTGCAGATTTCCCGGGAACTGGCGGAAAAACACTACGGGGAGCATAAGGGAAAGCCCTTTTTTGAACCGCTGGTGAATTATATTACCGCCAGTCCGGTGGTGGCCATGGTTTTGGAGGGGAAAGAAGCCGTGCAAACCGTCCGGAACATGATGGGCGCCACCAACCCGCTGGCGGCCGCGCCGGGCACCATCAGGGCGGCCTACGGCCTGGACATCGGGCGCAAC
>JBFMEJ010000147.1:0-4963 GCA_040753275.1 Bacillota bacterium | reverse complement strand
TTCGGTGTGCAAGAGGTGCACCAGGTCCCCGCCGTCATCAATAATTATTTGCGGACCGGTATCCAAAACCCGGAGCAAATGCTCTTTATATTCTTCATCTGTAGCGTTGTACCAGGCATAGACATTGATCCCCGCTGCGGCCAGGGCCGCGGCCACATCGTCCTGGGTGGACAGGGGATTGGAACCGCTGATGGCCACCTGCGCCCCGCCGGCCTGCAAAACCTGCGCCAGGTAGGCCGTCTTGGCTTCCAGGTGAATGCTCAGGGCAATCTTCACGCCGGCGAAGGGTTGCCCGCGTTCAAATTCGCTGCGAATTACGTTCAGCACGGGCATGTGCACCCGCACCCAGTCGATTTTGAGCAATCCCTGCGGCGCCAGGTTGATGTCCCGGACAATATATTTTTCCACGAAAAAAGTTCCTCCCAAAAATAGATGTGCCTGATTTTCATAATCAATGGTGAAGACGAATGTCCCCATGGGAAACTTTTCGAAATATAGCTCCCGATTACCATTATCAGGCAGTATGATTTCCGACGTCCGACGGCTGACGGCTGACGACCGATCTCAGGCGGGCGAGGGATTCCCGGTACGGGGGGCGCGCCACGCCCCGCTCGGTAATGATCGCCGTCACCAGGCCGGCCGGGGTGACGTCGAAGGCCGGGTTCCAGACCCTCACCCCGGGCGCGGCCACCGGCTGGCCCGCCAGGTGGGTGACTTCGGCGGGATCCCTTTCTTCAATGGGAATATCTTTCCCTTCCGCCAGGGAGAAATCCACCGTTGAAAGGGGAGCAGCCACGTAAAAAGGCAGGCCGTGTTCTTTCGCCAGCACCGCCAGGCCGTACGTTCCGATTTTGTTGGCCACATCCCCGTTGGCGGCAATCCGGTCCGCTCCCACCATGACCAGGTCCACTCCACCCCGGGCCATCAGGCTGGCCGCCATATTATCGGTAATTAAAGTAACGGGGATTTTCTCCTGAAGCATTTCCCAGGCCGTTAAACGGGCCCCCTGCAAAAGGGGCCTGGTTTCGTCAGCAAAGACGCTGACCTCCTTCCCGGCGGCGACCGCGGCCCTGATCACCCCCAGAGCGGTACCGTAACCGGCCGTGGCCAGGGCGCCCGCGTTACAATGGGTAAGGACGCGCGCCCCCGGGGGGATGAGTTCCTGGCCGAGAGACCCGATTGCCCGGTTCGTTTCGATATCCTCGCGGTAGATGGCGCGGGCTTCCTCCAGCAGCGCCCGGCGCAAGGCGATGGGATCTCCGGGGGTATTTTCCAGCCGCTGGAGCATGCGCTGCAACGCCCAGCTCAGGTTGACCGCCGTCGGGCGGGTAAGCTGCAGTTCATGGGCGATTTCCTTCGCCCTGGCGAGCAATTCCCGGCGGGAAGTAAATTCCTGTCCGCCCAATCCCAAAACCAGGCCGTAGGCGGCGGCCACGCCGATGGCCGGCGCCCCCCGCACCCGCATATTTTGAATGGCCTCCGCCACCTGGCGGTAATCTTTGCAGTGGATATATTCCACTCTGGCGGGCAATCTGGTTTGATCCAAAAGCACCAGCGTATTGTTTTCCCAGCGCATCGTTTCCATCAGCATTTTCCCTTTCTGCAGATCAGCCTTACCCCTCGTCAACAACAGAAGGATCGAACAGCATTTCCTGGCACAGGCACGTCCGCTCCGGATCCAGGCGGGCAATGGCGTTTAAAATCAGCCGGCGGATGTTATCCAGGTTCTCGCTCATCACATCCACAACCTCCTGGTGAGATAACCGCCGCACTGAAATCCCGGCGGCAAAATTGGTCACCATGGCGATGGTCGCGTAGCAAATCCCCGCCTCGCGGGCCAGTACCACTTCCGGAACGCTGGTCATACCCACCACGTCGCCGCCGAAATGCCTGAACATGCGAATTTCCGCCGGGGTTTCAAAGCGCGGCCCCTCGCTGCACACGTAGGTGCCGCCAAAATGATGCTCCAGGCCGGTCTCCCGGGCGGTTTCCGCCAACAGCTTCCGCAGTTCCGGACAATAAGGCTCCGTCATGTCCAGGTGAACGACGCCTTTTTCAACGAAAGTTTGCGGCCGGGATCTGGTAAAGTCCAGAAATTGATCCACAAAGACAAATTGCTTTGGCTTCATTCCGGCGTTTAGAGAACCCACCGCCGCCGTGGCCAGGATGTTTTTTACCCCCAGGCGCTTTAAACCCCAAATGTTGGCCCGGTAATTCACCAGGTGGGGAGGAATGGCGTGCTCCTCGCCGTGCCTGGCCAGAAAAGCAACCTCTTTGCCCTGATATTTGCCGACCTTTACCGTTATTGAGCCAAAGGGCGTGCTCACTCCCTCGCTCCGGACTTCCTCCAACAGGCTGGGGTCATAGATCCCCGTTCCGCCGATAATTGCAATCCGGACACCCATTAAGTCAAAAACCTCCTCTATCTCAGAAAATAAGTTAATAGCCAGTACCTGGCACCTAATTATTAACTTTTTACCGGCATTTTCATGTTGGTAAATTTATTCTCTATATTCGCCCTTTGGCCGGCATTTCCTTCCCTATTGGTAATTGTGTCTGTTTTTTTAAATTCTATAAGGTCATTTTACAGAAGATTATTGTGCTTGCTTTCCAGCAACTTAGATGATATAATAAGTTGTAAGCAGCAAAAAAATGGCATCTCTCCGGTGTCAAAAGAAAGGAGGGGGCAAGTTGTTCCAGAATGAAGCCGTCAAGCGGAACACCCGGCAGGCAGCCGGCAACCGGATGATCTATCAGGAAAAAGGGTTTACCGTTCATTTTCGCCTGGATAAGGGCAACGAATTGCTCTGGGTGGAGGATTACGAAGTGGCGGCGGCGGAAAATTTTTACGCCTTTCTGTGGGACCTGGCCCGCCAGCAGAAACTAGGGAAAATTGTCTTTCCCGTCCGGCCCTACGACCTGTACCTGTTAAAAAACGAAAGATTTGTCATGGAAGGTTATCTGGACGGGTTCTTTGCCGGTGTCCCGGGGTGTTTATTGGCCGGCTACCTGCAGCCCGGCCGCGTCTTAAGTTCTACTCTGGCGGAGGAGCAAAGAATCTTAAATGGAATTTTAACCTCGCCCAGAACCTCTTCAAAAATTCTCCCCGCGGACATCAAAATTGGACCCGCTACGGAAAAAGAGGCGGCGGTTTTAAATGGAATTACCGGTAATGATCCGGCTCAGGTGACCTCCTCACTCAAAAAAGGAGACCTTTGCCTGGTTGCCCGGCAGGGGGAAACGGTCGCCGGGGCCATCTTGGCCGAGCGGAATGTAAAGTATCAGCGGGCGGAAATTACCAGGTGCTCTGTTCTCCCTGCGTACCGCCAGAGCAACCTGATGAATATCCTGCTGAAAGCACTGGCGGAAAAATGCCGCTCTCTGGGATTCAAGTGCGTTTACAGCCTGGCGAGGGCTTCCTCCTATGATGTCAACCTGACCTTGCACAATTCCGGTTTTCTTTTCCGCGGCACGTTGATTAACCACTGCTCTGTGGCGGACCGGTTTGAAAATCTCCACATCTGGATACTGCCATAATCATGCCTGAATTTTACCCATTGCTGCGCTCATGTTTTTCAGGCGAAGAGGGCCTGGACAAACTCCCGGGCGTTAAAGGGCTGCAAATCTTCCACGCGCTCACCGATCCCGATAAATTTCACCGGGATGCCCAGGGCATCCTTGATTCCGATAATTACTCCTCCTTTGGCGGTGCCGTCCAGTTTAGTTAAAACAATCCCCGTTACGCCAATTGCTGCTTTGAATATTCCGGCCTGCACCAGGGCGTTTTGACCGGTGGTGGCATCCAGCACCAGCAGCGTTTCGTGGGGCGCCCCCGGCAATTCCCGCCCGAGAACGCGGCCGATTTTTTTTAATTCCTCCATCAGGTTGCTCTTCGTATGCAGGCGCCCGGCCGTATCCACAATCAGGATGTCCGCCTTGCGCGCCCGGGCGGCCTGCAGGGCGTCGTAGGCCACCGCGGCGGGGTCGGCCCCTTCCTGGTGTTTGATTACGTCGGCCGCCGCCCGGTTCCCCCAGATTTCCAGCTGGTCGATGGCCGCCGCCCGGAAGGTATCGGCGGCAGCCAGCACCACCTTTCGCCCCTCCCGGCGAAAACGGTAGGCCAGCTTGCCAATGGTGGTCGTCTTCCCGGTGCCGTTTACGCCGACCACCATGATCACCGCCGGCGGCCCCCCTTCATTTAAAGCGGCCGGACCTTCCAAAGTTTCCTGGATGATCTCCTGCAGAACGGTCTTTAACTGCTCGGGCTCTTTAATCCGGCGTTCCTTGACGCGGTTGCGCAGCTCCGCAACCAATTTCAGCGCCGTTTCCACGCCTGCATCGGCCTGGATGAGGATTTCTTCCAGTTCCTCGTAGAGGCTTTCGTCAATTGTTTTCCGCCCGGTTAAAAGCCCTTCGATTTTATCGACCAGATTTCCTTTCGTTTTCGATAAACCCTGCTTTAAGCGCTGAAAAAAGGACATCGGGTTTCCTCCCCAATCACCGGTTTAACCCCAGGTTGATCAGGGCCAGGCGGGCGGCCTGCTGTTCCGCTTCTTTTTTGGAGTGCCCTACCCCCCGGCCGATTTCCCTGCCCTGGTAGACCGCTGCGGCGGTAAAGATCTTCTCGTGATCCGGTCCCTTTTCCTTGATAATGACGTATGTTACCGGATCGGGGGCATTCTGCTGAAGAATTTCCTGGAGTTCCGTCTTGTAATCCCGCGTGAGCCGGCCCTCCAGCACATCGTTTAAGACGGGCACGAGATAAGGAAGGATAAAATTGCCGGCCTGCTCCAGGCCCTGGTCCAGGTAGACGGCGCCCAACAGGGCTTCCACGGCGTCTGCCAGAATCGACGGGCGCTCCCGGCCCCCCGAGTGCTCTTCCCCCCGCCCCATCAGCAGGCACTGGCCCAGGTTAAGTTCCCGGGCCACCCTCACCAGGGAGGGTTCGCAAACCAGGGCGGCG
>JBFMEJ010000146.1:0-4966 GCA_040753275.1 Bacillota bacterium | reverse complement strand
ACGCCCTGGAGGATCAGCTTGCCGAAATCAGCTCCCTGTTCAAAACGAACCCGGCGGAGCTGATCCCGCGGGCGGAGGGCCTGCTGGGCGAGATCAAGGAGCTGGAGCGGGAAAACGAGAGCCTGCGCGCCCGCCTGAACCGTTACGAAGTGCAGTTCCTGCTGAACCAGGTCAGGGACTTGAACGGCATTAAATTTTTGGCTGCCCGTACGGAAGCTCCCGACATGGATGGCTTAAGGGCGATGGTCGATTTATTGCGAGAGCAGATCCGCTCCGGGGTAATCGTTTTGGGCAGCAGGGTGAACGACCGGGTCAACCTGGTGGCGGCAGTGACCAGGGACCTGCTTCCGCAGGGGCTGCACGCGGGGAAATTGATCAAAGAGATTGCTGCCGTGGTAGACGGGGGCGGCGGGGGCAGGCCGGAAATGGCCCAGGCCGGGGGAAAAAATCCTGCCCGCCTGCAGGAAGCCCTGGATAAAGCCTATGCGGTGGCGGAAAAACAGTTGCACCAGTAATAAATAAGTTAAGTGCCAGGTACTTAACTTATTGGGATTGGCGAAGGTTTTATTGCTGGATCGCGTGGAGTCAGGGCGTGTCTCGGCTTAAGATAGGAGGTTGGGATCGTGGAAAACAGGCCTTTCGACCACACCGTAATGTTTAAAAGGAAGGCTGAGGAAGCAGACAGTGTCAGGGAAATATTGATGACCGTATACGCTGCGCTGAGGGAAAGGGGCTACAACCCTATCAATCAGCTTGTCGGCTACCTCCTGTCCGGCGACCCGGCGTACATCACCAGCCACAACAACGCCCGCAACCTGATCCGGCGCATCGAGCGCGACGAGATTTTAGAGGAGCTGGTGAGGAATTATTTGGAGGGCGCAGAGTAAGGGATTAGGGATTAGATCCTCATGCCTGACCTCTAACGAAAGGCGAATCCTGGAATGGAATACCGCATGCTGGGGAAAACGGGCCTCCTGGTTTCCCGCCTTTGTTTCGGCGCCCTGACCATCGGCCCCCTTCAGGCCAACCTGTCCGTTTCCCAGGGAGCGAAGATTATCCGGCACGCGTTGGAAGCCGGAATTAATTTTATTGATACGGCGGAACTTTACGGAACCTACGCACATATCCGGGAAGGCCTGAAGGGGTTCCCCGGGAAGGTCGTGATTGCCTCCCGGTCTTATGCTTCTACCCGCGCCGGAATGCGTAACAGTCTTGAGCTGGCGCTGGACTCTTTACACAGGGATTACATAGATATTTTTTTGCTCCACGAGCAGGAATCTTTTTTTACTATCAAAGGCCACTGGGAGGCCGTCGAATACCTGCTGGAGGCAAAGGAGCAGGGACTGGTCCGGGCCGTCGGGATCTCCACCCATTCCGTAGAGGCCGTCCGGGCGGCCGCCCGCATCCCCGGGTTCGATGTCATTCAACCGATCATTAACGTAGCGGGAATCGGGATTAAAGGCGGGGGCCGGACCGAAATGCTGGCGGCGATCCGGGAGGCGGCTGCTTTGGGCAAGGGTCTTTACGGGATGAAGGCTTTGGGCGGAGGAAACCTTTTGGAAAGAGTCCCGGAGGCCCTAAATTTTGCGCTGGGGATTGCGGAGCTGGCGGCAATTGCCGTCGGCATGGCTACTTTGGCGGAAGTGGATTATAACGTAAGCTTTTTTTGCCGCCGGCAGGTTCCGGAGGAAATTTGCCGCGAGGTCGGCAGGAAGAAAAGGACCCTGCTGATCGAAGACTGGTGCGAGGGGTGCGGACGCTGCGTGGAACGCTGCACCGCCGGAGCGCTTGCCCTGGTTGACGGCAAAGCCCGGGTGGACTCCGGGAAATGCCGGTTATGCGGGTACTGCGGGAGCGCTTGTCCGGAGTTTTGCATAAAAATTATTTGAGGCTGATCTTTCCGGGGAGCAGGGTATGCGTGTATTAGGATTGGATTTAGGGGATAAAACTATTGGCGTGGCGGTAAGTGATCCCTCGGGCCTGATCGCTCAGGGGATCGGGGTGATTGCCCGCGCAGGTGAGGATCAGGACCTGGAAAAAATTAAAGCAATCGCCGATCAATACGCCGTCCGGTTAATCGTGATCGGACTGCCCTGGAACATGAGCGGAACGCTCGGCGAGCAGGGAAAAAAGGTTCTGGCTTTTGCGAAGAAACTAGAAAAAGCAACCAGTTTGCAGGTGCAGACCTGGGACGAAAGGTTAACTACTGCGGCTGCGGAAAAAGCGTTGTTAAGCGCGGACCTGACCCGGGCCCGGCGCAAAAAAGTAATTGACAAAGTAGCCGCCGCCCTGATCCTGCAAAATTTCCTGGATGCCAAAAGAACTACCCTGATTGGGAACAACCTGCAAGAATGACATTGACAAAGGCGGGGCGGTTAAGATAGAATAGGCACATCCTTTGGAGAAAAGAGGTGATTTGCACATGTCCAGACACAACCACGAGGAAGGCATTGACGAGTCCCCGGATGTTTTGACCTTGATTGATGAAGACGGAGAAGAACAGGACTTTGCTATCCTCGACATAGTCGAACTGGAAGGTTCCCGTTACGCCATTCTGCTTCCCCTCGACGAAGAAGGAGAAGAGGAAGACGAGGGCGAGGCCATTATCTTGAAGTACGCTAAAGATGAAGAAGGCAACGAAATTCTAGTCGATATTGAAGATGATGAGGAATGGGAGCGGGTGGCCGACGCGTGGGAGGAAATGATTATCGAGGAAAAGTAAAACCTTGAAAAGATGGAAAAGCTGGTGACGGGAGAACCTTAAAACACCGGCTTTTTTATTAAGGGGAAAGATTATTAAGGGGAAAGAAAATGAAGCCGCGGTACTGGATTGCTCTCTTGATTGCCGGAATATTGCTCGGGGCTGCCGCCGTTTTGGGCGCGACCTTCTGGTGGTCCGGGCGCGACACAGTGATTGAAGGCGTCAAGATCCGGGAAATAGAATTGCGAAGTTTAAGCAGGGACGACGGAATAGCGGCGATAAAAGAATTAGAAAGGAAGATCCTGGCCGGGCCGGTAATTTTCAGGTGCCGGGAGAAAACCTGGGAGCTGCCGCTAAGCGAAGTGGATTTTCACCTGGATGCCGAAGCGATGATGGACGCTGCGCTCCGGTTAGGCAGGGAAGGTTCGTTTTTCCAGCAGTGGCAGCAAAGGAGCCGGATTAAACAACAGGGTTATGAACTGCCCCTGGTGATCAGTTTAAATAAAAAGAAATTTACCCAGAAAATAACGGATTTTACGGCCGGGCTGGGATATCCCGCGGAAGATGCGTCTTTCCGGATTACCGACGACGATCGCGTTGAGGTCGTTCCCGGCAAAGACGGGTTGCAGGTGGATGCGGAGGGTGCCTGCCGGGAACTGCTGAATCAGCTGGGGAAGGGCAGAACCGGGCCGCAAATCCATTTAAAACTGGTGCCGGTTAAACCACGCCGGACCACCGAAGCCGTTGCCGCCATGGGCTTAAAGGGCTTGCTTTCCTCGTATACGACGGCTTTCGACCCCACGAACGTAGGAAGAACTTATAACATCCGCGTTGCCGCCGCCGCTCTGGATGGATTGCTGGTGCCGCCGGGGCAGGGGGTTTCTTTCAACGAGGTGGTAGGGCCGCGGAGTTCGGACGCCGGTTATAAGAACGCCCAGGTGATTATCAACAATGAATTCGTCGAAGGGATCGGCGGGGGCGTCTGCCAGGTCAGCAGCACCCTCTATAACGCCATTTTGCTCGCCAACCTGGAAATCCTTGACCGGACCAACCATTCCCTGCCGGTTTCCTACGTTCCCATAGGCAGGGACGCCACTGTAGTTTACGGCGCCATTGATTTGAAATTCCGGAACAATACAGAAAGTTATATCTACATCCGGTCGGCGGTCAAGGGGAGGCAACTGACCTTTAAAGTGTACGGAAATACCGACTATAAAGTACCCGTCACCATCCGGACAAAGATTGTCAAGGAAATGGAGCCGAAGGTCGTCTATCAAAAAGATCCCCTCCTCAAAAAAGGGGAGCAGGTTGTCAAACAAGAGGGCGCGAAGGGTTACCAGGTTGTTGCCGAGCGGGTTATTTGGGAAAACGGGAAGGCCCGGGTGGAAATTCTGCCGCAAAGCGTTTACCAGCCGGTAGATAAAATTATTGTCCAGGGCGCCAGGGAAGAAAAAGAAGTGCCGGTCTTTTTACCTCCCGGAGCAGACGGTCAAAAACAACCTCCGGGCGAAAAACAACCCCCGGCTCAAGCGCCGATCATCCCGCCCGCCGGGGACAAAGAACCGGAACCAAAACAGCCGCCGGAAAAAAAGGACCCGGCGGAAAAAGAAACAAACGGCAAAAAGACCGCTCAACAGCCCTCTTAGTTTATTTTCAATTTGTTGCCGGACGAATGACGTCTTAACGTCCATCCCTCGGAATTTTCTTTTTTCTGTCTTACAGATATGGAATATCAAGGTAGTTCTTTAGCCTGGCTTAAAGGCCGATAGCCTGCTGCTGGTGAATCATCCTTGCGTACTCTGTGCTCTTTGTTTCTCTGGGTTAAATTTAACAGGTGAGGTCAGTGAAAAAGAAATACCTGCTTTTCGCGCTGGCGATCTTGATTTTACTATTCTGCTTTCACCAGTTTTACTCCCTGTTTAAACCTCCCAATCAAAAAGGAATAATTACTCTGGTTATCCCTGAAAGTGCTTCCAGCCGGGAAGTGAGCAAGATTTTGCAGGATCATAATTTGATTAAAAGCCCGCTCATTTTCCGCCTTTATACCCGCTACCGGGGGGTGGATGCACGGCTGAAAGCCGGCGAGTATAGTTTCCTGGCCCCGGTTTCGCTGCCGGCAATTGTTGACCAGTTAGTGAAAGGGCAGCCGGAAATAGTGAAGGTAACCGTTCCGGAAGGGTTTACCCTCGAACAGATCGCCCGACTCCTGGCGGAAAAAAGGATGGTTGACCAGAAAACGTTTTTGGCGGAGGCAGAGCAGGGAAG
>JBFMEJ010000145.1:0-4969 GCA_040753275.1 Bacillota bacterium | reverse complement strand
GCAGGGCCCGGCCCAGCCGCCGGGCGATTTTCACAATCTGCCGCTGGTATTCCCGGAATTCAGGCTGCAGCGCCTCGTGCAGGGCCACCGCCTTGGCCGCGATTACATGCATCAACGGCCCGCCCTGGATGCCCGGGAAAACCGCCTTGTCGATGGCCGCGGCAAATTCCGGACGGCACAGGATCATTCCGCCGCGGGGCCCGCGCAAGGTTTTATGCGTGGTCGTGGTGACCACATCGGCGTAAGGGATGGGGCTCATGTGCTCTCCGGCCGCCACCAGCCCGGCAATGTGCGCCATGTCCACCATCAAGTAAGCTCCCACCGCCCGGGCAATTTCCTGGAACCGGGCAAAATCTATGGCCCGCGGGTAGGCGCTGGCGCCGGCCACAATCAGGCGGGGTTTGGCCTGCCGGGCAATTTCCAGTACTTTTTCGTAGTTGATTAACCCACTGTCCGGCTCAACGCCGTAAAAAACCACCTGAAAATACTTGCCGGACATGTTCAGTGGGCTGCCGTGGGTAAGGTGGCCGCCGTGGGCCAGGTTCATGCCCAAAATGGTGTCCCCCGGTTTGAGCAGGGCCAGGTAAACCGCCAGGTTGGCCTCCGTTCCCGAATGCGGCTGGACGTTGGCGTGTTCGGCGGCGAACAGTTTTTTTGCCCGGTCAATGGCCAGCTGTTCGGCAATATCTACAAACTGGCAGCCTCCGTAATAGCGCCGGCCCGGATAACCTTCGGCGTACTTATTGGTTAAAATTGAGCCCTGGGCTTCCATCACGGCAAGGCTGGCGGAATTTTCGGAAGCGATCAGCTCCAGGGTGTTTTGCTGCCGCTCCAGCTCCAGCGCGAGCGCGCGGGCAATTTCCGGGTCAACCGCGGCCAGAAAACTTTTCCTCCCCATATCCATTTCCTTTCGTTGTTGATACTTTTCCTCAATCCGGGCTATTTTCTCCACCCGCCGGGCGTGCCGGCCGCCCTGAAATTCCGCTTTCAGCCAGGTTTCGACGATCTCTTTGGCCAGCCCGGGTCCAATCACCCGCTCGCCCAGGGTCAAAATATTGGCGTTGTTATGCTCACGGGCGGCGCGGGCGGAAAAAGTATCGTGGCAGAGGGCGGCCCGGATGCCGGGAACTTTATTGGCCGCAATGGCCACCCCGATCCCGGTGCCGCAACAGAGGATTCCCCGGTCGTACTCGCCGCTGCGCACCGCTTCCGCCACTTTGAGCGCAAAATCAGGGTAATCTACGGCCTCCGGAGAAAACGTCCCAAAATCCTGGTAGGCAATTCCTTTCTGCTGCAAAAGAGCAATAATTTCTTCCTTCAACCGCCACCCGCCGTGGTCGCCGCCGACAGCAATGCGCATGATCAGCCCTTCTTAATAACTTATTATGTTGATTATTTCTGCGCGAAACTTTAATTTCCTTTTTTCCACATTTTTTTACTTTTTCTTCAGTCCTTTATTTTATCCAGGGCGAGGCCGATTAAATGGCGCAAATCAGCGGCGCACTGGCGGTAAACATCCACCGGTCCCCCGATGGGGTCCAAAATATCCGTCCCGGCTCCGGCAAATTCAGCCAGGGTAAACACTTTTTCTTTTGCCTCGGGAATCAGCCGTTTTACCTGTTCTTTGTGCGCCCCCGTCATCGTTAAGACCAAGTCGGCTTCTTTAACCAGCTCAGGGGTCAACAGGGTTGCTTTATGCTCCCGTAAATTAATCCCCATTTCTTCCATGACGGCAATCGCCTGTTCCGTTGCCCCAGCATTGGGGAGGGCAGCCGTGCCGGCGGAGGAAACCTGCACCTGGTCTTGCTTTTTCCTGTCCCGGAGCATTTTTCTGGCGATGGCTTCCGCCATACTGCTCCGGCACGTATTCCCCGTACAGACGAATAAAATTTTTTTGGCCACCACAATCACCTCATTATTTCACAAAAACAACTTGACCCCAATGCCAATCAAAATAACGCCCCCCGCCAGCTGGGCGCGCTCGCCGATCCACCGGCTGAGCCACCGGCCGAGCAGCAGACCGGAAAGGGTCATCAGACCGGCGACGATCCCGAAGGTCAAGACGGTGAGCAGCAGGTTTGTCCCCCTGGTGCCCAGGGTAAATCCCACGGCGAGGGCGTCCATGCTGACGCTTAAAGCCAGCAAAAGCAAGCCCCAGTCTTTGACCAGGACAATTTTGGGCGCAGCCGCGCAGCCGCCGGGCAAAGACTGCCAGATCATCCGGACGCCCAGGTACAACAAAACAAGAGCACCAACTATGCCGGCGGCCTGCCCCAGAAACCTTCCCGCCACCTCGCCGATTTGCCAGCCGGCCAGGGGCATTAAAATGTGGAAAACCAGGACACTGAAACTGATCATGGCGATCTGGGTTACGGAAACCCCCGCGAGGCCGATCCCCAGGCATAACGAAAAGGCGTCGGTTCCTAAAGCCAGCGCCAGGAGCAGCAGGGTGATTAAACTCAAAAAAGCCATCCTTTCTCTATACCCTAATCACTTCGGCCGCGGCGCGGCGCAGTCTGTTCATGACGGCCAGGCCAAGACCGGCCGGCTCCACCCCTTCGGCAATAATGACATCTACGCCCAGTTCGTCAAAATGTCGCAAGGCGCTGAAAAGCCGGGCGGCGATTTGTTCTGGCTGCCGGCGGCTGCCCGCTACCAGAATTTCCCCCCGGTTGTAAAAAGGCGCCGATTCGGCGCAGGCCAAAATGCCCACCTTTAATCCCGCAGAGCTTTTCAAATCCGCCAGTTCCTGTACTTTCGCTGCTGCCTGCCGGGCATCGCCTTCCACCAGGATGAGCGGCGCCCGGGGAGCGTAATGCCGGTATTTCATCCCCGGCGAGCGGGGCTTCCCCGCCGCCTCTTCACTTTTCGCAGCGCCCCCCGCTTCCCCGCCGGCCGCCGGATCGAGCCTGACCTCGCCCGCAACCGCGGCCAGTTCCTCCCTGGTTACACCGCCCGGCCTCAAAATAACCGGGACGGAGGCGGTTAAATCCAGCACGGTGGACTCCACCCCAATCCCGGCAGGCCCCGCGTCCAGGATGACGTCAATATCTTCTCCCAAATCCTCCCAAACATGCGCAGCTGCAGTGGGACTGGGGCGGCCGGAAAGATTGGCGCTGGGGGCGGCCACCGGCACCCCCGCCGCCCGGATTAAATCCAGAGCCACCTGGTGAGCGGGCATGCGAACGGCTACCGTTTCCAGGCCCGCCGACACCGCCGGCGGCACCTCTTTGCGGCGGGGCAAAATGAGGGTTAAAGGGCCGGGCCAAAAAACCTCCATTAACCGGCCGGCCAGCTCATCTACCCGCACGGCCAACCGGTAAACCATTTCTCGATCGGCCACGTGGAGAATTAAAGGGTTATCCGGCGGCCTCCTCTTGACGCGGAAGATACCGGCCACCGCAGTAGGGTCAAGGGCGTTGGCGCCCAACCCGTAAACCGTTTCCGTGGGAAAAGCCACCAGGCCGCCCGAGCGCAAGATCCCGGCGGCCCGCTCAATAATCTCCGGCGCGGGCGTCAGGGGGTCAACCTGCCAGATGATCGCCTTAGTCACAACGCTTTCTCCTTTGTCAGCGCCACCCCGATGGGAATTCGACCACCCTAATTATAATTTTTGCCCTTCCTTTAAGTCAATAAAATTAAGGGCTGCCGGGGCAGGGCACTCCTTGCCGGATCGGCCTCTCGACCGGCGCGCCCGGGCTATTCCCGCGGCAAGAAAGAACGCAACCCCCCCCAAAAGGATAATTGTAGCCCCGGAAGGAAGGTCCAGCTGGTAAGAAAACCACAACCCCCCGAGGGAAAAAGCCGCCCCCAAAAGAATGGAAATCAGCATCATTTTCTTCAGGTTAGGCGTGAACTGCCTGGCCAGCGCAGCCGGGATCGTCAGCAAGGCAATCACCAGGATAATCCCCACCACTTTTATTAATATAACCACCGTCAGGGCGATTAAACACAACAGCCCCAGGTACAGGCAGTTCACGGGCAGGCGGGCTATTCTGGCGAATTCCTCATCAAAAGAAACGGCCACAAGTTCTTTGTAAAGCAAACCGACGGCGGCTACGATGATCAGGTCCAGGCTCAACATTATGGTCAGGTCGGAAGAAGTAACCAGTAAAATGTTCCCAAAAAGGTAACTGAAAAGGTCGGGAGCATAACCCGGGGTTAGCCTGAGGAAGATTATTCCCGTTGCCATCCCCATGGCCCACAGAATACCAATGGCCGTATCTTCAGCCAGCCTGGTTTTTTTCACGGCCAGCCCCATCCCTAAAGAAGCAGCCACGGTGAAGAACAAGGCCCCCAGGACGGGATTGATCCCCAGCCAGTAGCCCAACCCGACTCCTCCGAAAGAAGCGTGGGAGATCCCGCCGCTAATGGAAACCATCTTTTTCACAACCACGAAACTCCCGATCAGGCCGCAGGCCACCGCGGCCAGAACCCCGGCCGCGAGGGCGTTTTGCATGAATTCGTACCGCAGTGCTTCCAGCATTTTTCAGTGCTCCTTTAAAATCCGGTGGGGAACACCGTGGGCAATCATGTCCACCGGACACTGATAAACGGCTTCCAGTTCTTCGGCCCGAATTTCCTTAGCATTATGGTAAAACAGCCGGCGGTTAAGGCAGGCAATTTTTTCTACGTATTTAGACACGGCGCCTATATCGTGAGTAACCAAAATAATGGCCATTTCCCGCTTCAATTCCTGAAGCAGCGCGTAGAGCTCAACCTGCCGGGGGGCGTCGACGCTGGCCGTAGGTTCGTCCAGAAGCAACAGTTTCGGTTCGCTCACCAGCGCCCGGGCAATGAAAGCCCTTTGTTGTTGCCCCAGGGAAAGGCTCCCGAGGGGCCTGTCTTGAAATTCTTCCAGTGCGACTGTTTTCAGGGCCCAAAGGGCTTTTTCCCGATCCCTTTTGCCGAAGCGCCGGCCGAGGCCCGCTTTGCCCAGGCGCCCCATGATCACTACCTCGAAAACGCT
>JBFMEJ010000144.1:0-4979 GCA_040753275.1 Bacillota bacterium | reverse complement strand
GACATCGACTTCTTTGGAGGGTTTGTATGCTGAATGAAATATGTGAAGTACTGGAGAAGCGGTTCAGTTTGCCGAAAAACGAGGGCACTGATAAGGTCTGTTCGCTGCATGAAGCTGTCCGAAGGCATGTGCAACCCGGCATGACCCTTCATTTCGGGCAAAACGGGGCAAGGTGGCCTGCGGCTGCTGTTTTTGAGGTGGCCAGGCAGTTTTGGGGTACAAAGCCGGGTTTTACCCTGGTCGGCATTTCAATGAATGTTGTTCAGTCCGTGCTGGTACATGGTGGACTGGTAAAAAAGCTTATTACCACATATTGTGGCGATCCTTACAACACTCCTGCTCCCAACGGCGTCTACCAGCGGGCATATCTGGACGGGTCGGTGGAAATAGAGAACTGGACCATTCTCACCCTCCCCCTGCGCCTGAAAGCTGCGGCCATGGGGGTTGCCTACACCACGACAAATTCTATTATCGGCAGCAGCATGGAGGAGGAGAACAGCGAAAAGGGGCTTTTTAAAGTAGTTGAGGACCCCTTCGGCAGCGGTAAAAAAGTGGGGCTGATGCCTGCCCTGTACCCGGATTTAAGTGTGGTTCACGGCTGGGCTGCCGACCGCTACGGTAATACCCTTATTCTTTCTCCGTCGGCTGAAAATACTTTTGGCGCTATGGCCAGCAAGAACGGGGTAATAGTTACCGTAGAAAAGATAGTAGATACCGAATATATAAGAAAAAACGCCCACCTGATGGCGTTACCCGGTGATTACGTGCGGTGTGTTTGCGAGGTGCCCTTTGGTGCCCATCCTTCGGGCATGATCAATATCGGCCTGCCTGATTTTAACGGGTATGCGGAAGATTACAACTTTGTGGATAGCGGGCGGTTGGCTTCAAAAGACCCGGAGAGTTTTGACCGATGGGTGCGGGAATGGGTACTGGGTTGTGCGGATCACCAGGCCTATCTCCGCAAACTGGGCGTTGACCGGATCCTTTACCTGAAAGGGAAGAGCCATGCTGATGCCTGGCGTTATGATGTCAGCGTTCTTGGAGAAGAGATTGCCGCAGGTTCTTACACCCCCCTGGAAATGGCGCTGGTGACGGCGGGGCGGAAGATAAAGAAGAGGATAAAGGCCGGTAATTTGAGGACCATCCTGGCTGGCGCCGGCATTGCCAATCTGGGCACCTGGCTGGCTTATTACGACTTAAAGGCAGAAGGGTACGACGTGGAATTAATGGCGGAGGTGGGGCTTTACGGTTACAACCCGCGGCCTTTAGACCCGGCTGTTTTCAACCAGCGGAATTTTTACACGTGCAAGGCCTTGACTGACACCCACACCTTGATGGGAGTTTACATGAGCGGTGCCAATAACAGCTGTCTCGGCGTGCTGGGGTTTGGCCAGATCGATAAGAAAGGAAACATCAATACTACCAAAATACCCGGTAAAACTTATATCGCGGGCTCCGGTGGGGCCAACGATATTGCCAGCAATGTACGTGAGATTGTTGCTGTTGGTACTCAGCATAAAAGAAGGTTTTTAGACCGGGTTCCTTATGTTACTTCGCCAGGGGAAAGGGTGAGGACGCTGGTTTCCGACCTGGGGGTTTATGAAAAAATGCCGGGTGATGATGAGTTTACCCTAACGGCATATTTTCCTGATGAGAGGTTTTCTTCGGTGGAGGAAAACGTGCGCTATATAAAGGAAAACTGCGGCTGGGATTTAAAGGTGGCGCCGGCCCTTGTCGGGATCGAGCCACCGGCGAGAGAAGAGTTGATCATGCTTCGCCTTTTTGATCCGCGGCGGTACTTTCTCGGCGATCCGGCTTCATGAAAACGGCGAAGTAGATGAGTCCGGCCGTAACCACGGCGGCGGCTGTGTAAAACATTGCGGAATAACCGGCCCGACTGCCGACCAGACCAAGTACCATTGCCCCGGCGGTGATGCCTATATCCATGAAAGAAGTGAAAAAAGCCAGGGCGCTGCCCCTCTCTTGAGGGGGTGTGTGGTCGACTACCAGGGCGTTTAAGGCCGGCATGAAGGCTCCAAAGCCCAGGCCGTAGAGGGCAGCGATGATGATCAGAAGCCACATGTTGGAGAGAGACGGCAGCAGACCTACGGCAATTATCAGGATTAACGTGAAGGGGAGAATTACCCTGTACCGCCCGATCCGGTCGGATAAGGCTCCGGCCAGAGCCCGGCTGAGGATGGTGCTGCCGGCGTAAACAGTGAAGAAAATACCGAAATCCGGTAACCCTCGCTGGGGTGCAAATAACGGCAGGAAAGTAACCAGTGCGCCGTATGCAGTGGCGCCGGCAAATAGGGTCAGGGAAGGAACCAGCACACCTCGCTTTTTACCAATAGCGAAAAACCCCATATTTTTAATGTTCTTATCGTTCCGGGGGCGAATGTCGCGGAGCAGGGCCACGGCTAAAAATCCGGCGGCGGCAGTGAAGGCGGAGACGATGAAGAGATGGGTAAAATCTTCCGGCTCCTTGATAATGGCTATGCCCCAGGCCGGGAAGAGGGCCATGGCGATGACATTGGCTGTGCTGAAAATGCCGATTACTTCTCCCCGTCGGTGCGGCGGGGCCAGGTCGGCAATATAGGCCATGGCGCCCACCAGGAAGCTGGCATGAGCCAGGCCGTTTAGTACCCGCACGAGGTAGAGCGGTGTGATGGCCTGAATCATGTTATAAACAAGCGGGAACAGAATGAAGAAGCTGCTGCCCACCAGCATGAAGATTTTGCGCCCCTGCCGGTCGGCCATTTTACCGAAGTAAGGCCGGATTATTACCGACGCCATGGTAAAAAGTCCCATCACCAGGCCTACTTCGGCTGGTGTGCCGCCAAGCAGGTCTACATATTGGGGTAAAGTGGGAATCAAAAAGTAAAAGCTGCCGAAATAAAAAAAGTTGGCCAGGCAGATTAAGATGAAGTCTTTGGACCAGAGGCGGAAATTGTTGTTCGGCAAGCTTTTGTTTCTCTCCCCAATCCTGTGCTGGTACTCTGTCATTATAACCCGGTTGAAAAAGTAAGGCAAGAGTGTCTGTATTCTGTCAGGGCAGGGGAGCTTTTTCTATTTGGCTGGCTCCGATTGCAAAAAAATAAAATGATAGGAGGAGAAAAAAATGAGTTTTAACGGGAAAGTAGCAATTGTTACTGGTTCGGCTGGTGCCGGTATTGGGCAGGCCTGTGCCCGGTCTTTTGCCAAAGAGGGGGCTGGCGTGGTTATAGCCGACCCGCATCCCAAGAGGACGTTTGAAGTGGCTGAGGCAATTAAGAAAGATTACGGTGTGGAAACGTTAGGAGTAGTCTGCGACGTGAGCAACAAAGAACAGGTGGAAGAGATGGTTAAAAAGACTGCTGAGAAATTCGGCCGGATCGACATTCTGGTTAATAACGCCGGCCGGGAAATCCTGGCCCAGTGCGTGGATCTGACCGACGAGCAGTGGAATGTGGTGGTCGGTGTCTGCCTGTACGGCACTTTTTTCTGCACCAGGGCGGTCTTGCCTTATATGATCAAGCAAAATTACGGACGGCTGGTGCATATTTCTTCCGTTGCCGGTTTTGTCGGGATGGATGACGGGGAGAGCCATTATTGTGCGGCAAAGGCGGCTATAATGGGCTTCTCCCGGGCTGTTGCGGCGGAGACGGCGAAATATAATATTACCTCTAATGTAATCGCTCCGGGACTGATCATGAACGAGTTTTTAAAGCGGATTTACCCTCCGGAAGTGCTTCAGAAGTGGCATACCATGATTCCAAAGGGAAGGCCGGGAAAACCGGAGGATGTGGCCAACGCGGTCTTGTTTTTTGCGGCGGAAGAGTCGGAATACATTACCGGCGACATACTTACGGTGGCCGGCGGCTTTTACATGCACCAGTAGTTTTGAGAGACTCAAGATATGGAGGTTAAAGTTTTATGGAGCAATGGAAAATGGAGCAACAAAAGGCAGAAAAGCTGCTGGCTGACGCCAGTGAGGCGTTGAAAGCCAGGTATTATGATGAATCCTACCGCCTTTTTAAAGAAGCGCTGGCCGTTTATAAAGACCTTAATGATCAGGAGAAAGCAGGGCAGTGCGAATTGGAAGCAGAAGAGGTAAAAAGCAAAAGCGCAGGGTGTGCTCCCCTGCCGGCGGTGGATTACCACGCGCATCCTTTGTTCCGTTCGGCCCTGAGGAAGGATCCACCCCTTTACATGGCGGCGCGGCATTTCCGTCTGAAGGATGAAATGGTGCCCGAAAACATCGAAGAAATGATCCGGCACATGGATGAGGGCAATGTAGAGAAGGCCGTGATTATGGCCATTGATACCACTGCCTCTGACCATTGGGCTTTTCAGGGGCAGTTTTTGAACAATGATGGTATAGCAAAAATAGTACAGGAATACCCGGACCGGTTTATCGGTTACGGGGCGGTAGACCCCAGGCGGCCGGATGCCGTGGAAGAAGTGGAGCGCTGTATTAAAGAGCTGAAGTTTAAAGGAATGAAGTTTCATCCCGGGGCGGTCGGGCTGTATCCCAACGACGAGAAATATTTTTACCCGATCTATGAGAAATGTGTGGAGTTGGGGGTTCCGGTGCAGAGCCACTGCGGTACCACCGGTCTTTATTTTACTAAAATCAAGTATACAATGCCTCTTTACTACGATGACGTGGCAGTAGATTTTCCCACCCTTAAGCTGGTACTTCTGCATTTCGGCATCGGCGGCTGGCATGACCAGGCAATGTCGGTGGCTTTCCGGCATCCCAACGTGTATATTGACATTTCTGGCGCTTCACCGCGGATCATCCCGCAGAGTATCATTCTGGCAGCCAACACGCCTTTTTATCAGGACAAGATCATTTTCGGGACGGATTATCCTTTTGTGGGCATGGCTCAGTGGTTTGCCACTTTCAATAAGGTAATGAAAGACATCTGGATGCCTGAGACAAAGCGGAAAGTGCTCCGGGAGAACGCTCTCGCCCTGCACGAGAAGCCGCCGGT
>JBFMEJ010000143.1:0-4993 GCA_040753275.1 Bacillota bacterium | reverse complement strand
GAAGCAGGGCAAAACCACACTGTCTTGTGCTTTGCCCCGGAGAGAACATTTTATCCGTTTGGCGTGTTTAACTGCCCGACGGAAGATCCGGGCTCTAATTCAATTTGAACCGGCCCGCGATCCTTTCCAGATCGTCGGCCAACCCGGCGAGGCTCTGGTAGTAGTTGGTTTCGGCGGCCACCAACTAGCCCAATATTCCGAGGAAACACGCCACCACGCCCGGGTCAAACTGCCCTTCGCTCCTCAAAATCTCCCGCACCGCCTCTTCCCTGGTCATCGCCTTCCGGTACGGCCTGTCCGAGGTCATCGCGTCGAAAGCGTCGGCCACGGCGATGATTCGGGCCAAAAGATTAATCTCTTCCCCGCCAATCCCGAAGGGATAACCCCCACCGCCATATCTTTCGTGATGGTGCAGAATAGCCGGAGTAATTTCTTGAAACAGGCCGAGCTCCTTTAAAATTACCACCCCTTGCTCGGGGTGCTTTTTAATCTCGGCAAATTCTTTTTCATTTAACGGACCGGGCTTGGTCAATATCCTGACCGGTACGCTGATCTTGCCGATATCGTGTAAAATAGCCGCCAAAGCCACATTTTGAACATCTTCTTTGGACAGCCCGAGCTTCTTGGCGATTGCCGCCGAACAGTAGGCCACGTTCCGGGAATGATTTTTGGTATAAAAATCGTACGCTCCCAGCGCATCGACAAGGGCCACGGCCTTTAAAAATCGCGCAAACCAGGATAGATCTTCATCTTTAGGACAATAAATGGACAAGGCTCCCTGGACAACATCGTACTGGTTTCTAACGAGCAGGGTTACCACGGAGAACGCTTCCCGGCGGCAGGATGCCTCCCGAAAACAATCAGGCCAAATTGCCTCCTGGCCGCTTTTCAAAGCATTCCAAAGGGGAGCTAAACGATTTTTGTCAGCCGGCAAAAGGTGAGCAAACATCTGATTAAAAAGTATAATCCTGCCTTCTTTGTCTACCACTACGTAAGGGTACTCAAAAGTGCTTGCAAATAAGCGGACCAGAAAAAATGTAAGACATCCCCCGCTCACGTCTTATCGTCACCGCCCTTTACAAACACCAGCCCTGTGTAATACAGGCACGGCCTCGAGAACTTTTTTATGGCTACCTGCGGAGCAGTTTCCGCAAAACCAGCTCCAGTTGCTCCGGCGTAAAAGGCTTCGTGATCCACGCCGTCGCGCCGGCCCGGCGGGCTTCTTCTTTTTTGGTCTGTTGCGATTCGGTCGTCAACATAACGATGGGCGTAAAACGATAATCGGCCATCGCCCGCACGCGGCGAATAAATTCGATCCCGTTTAAGCCCGGCATGTTCAGATCGGTGATGATCAGGTCGTTTTTTTCTTTACTTAACAAATCCAGGGCCTCGTCGGCCTGCCGGGCGGTGCGCAGCTCAAAACCGCGCCTTTCCAGGGCCAGCTTTAGACTGGCCAAAACCGTCAGGGAGTCGTCAACGGCTAAAATCTTCGGCACGAACGGTCACCTCGTTTTTGAGCAGAGACAAGAACAACGCTCCCGGCCCGCCACCTGTCAGCACCACTTCCAGCTCCGGAAATTCTTTTTTCAGAGCGATAATCAGCTGCAACCCGGCGGCGTCCAGCCCTGGTTCGGTAAAAATCACCCTTTGCTCAGAGGATAGCTTGCGATCAATCTCTCGGAGCAAACAACTTCTGATCTCATTTACATAAGGCAAAAAAGGGGCAAATCGATTACCAGTTCCCGCCTCTTTTCCATCCCTCAGCACGCCTCCTTGGCCAGAACGTTTGGCTCCAGCACCAAAAGCACGCGCCCATCACCGAGCACGGCGGCGCCCAAAAACAACGGCACTTTTTTCAGTTCACCGGTGAGCGGCCGGATGATTATTTCCTCCTTCCCCAGCACCCTGTCCACCGACAGGGCCACTTTTTGCCACAATACTACCAGCGTAATCTCTTCCGCCTCGCTTTCGTGAGCACCCAGGCAGCGATGCAAAAAGGAAACCGGAAGGATTTCGTTTCTGAGCACAGCCAGAGCCCTCCCCCGGACGGTTTTGAGATCGCGGCGGGCGTAGCGGACGGTTTCCCTTACTGCCGCCAGCGGAATTCCGTACAGCCCGCCCCCTACGTTCACCAGTAACACCTCGTTCGTCGCCAGCGTAAAAGGCAGGGCGAGGGTCACTGTAGTGCCGCGGTCCGGTTCGGACTCCACCTGTACAGTCCCGCCCAGGCGCTCCGTCGTTTCCTTAACCACATCCATCCCTACGCCGCGGCCCGAAAGCTCAGATACCGCTTCCCTGGTAGAAAGGCCGGGCGCAAAAAGAAGGTTTACCTTTTCGGCGTAGCTCATTTCCGCCGCCCGCGCGGATGAAACCAAACCGGCGGCGATCGCCTTTTGGGCCAGCGCATCGCCGTCCACACCCCGGCCGTCGTCAGCCACTTGAACAACCACCCGCTCCCCCAGGCGATAGGCTCGCAACAAAAGTATTCCTTCCGGCTTTTTGCCCTTGCGCTGCCGCTCCTCAATTTCTTCGAGGCCGTGATCCAGCGCGTTGCGTACGATATGCAAAAGCGGCTCGTAAATGTTCTCCAGAATGTTTCTGTCCAGGCGCGTCTCTTTGCCCTCACAAACGAGATGGATCTTTTTGTTTGCCTTTTTGCTGTAGTCCCGGACAAAACGCGGGAACCGGTCAAAGATCTGGGCGATGGGCAAAAGCCAGATGTCCATCACCCGCTCCTGGAATTCCCGGGCGATTCTGTCAAGGTAGCCGTATTTTTCCTTAAGATCCCGGGCCAGATCCTCCCGGCCGGCCGCTTCAAGATTTTTAATGAAATAGGGCAGGGCATTTTTCGCGATAATCAATTCCCCGGCGAGGTTCAACAAGGCGTCCGCCGTGTCCCGGCTCACTTTCAAGAAAGATTGCGGGCGGGCTTTTTCCCGGGAGAATGTTACCGCTTCCCGGTCCGGGGTAACGCTTTTTTCCGCCTCTTTTTTATCGCCGGCGGCTATCCCTGCCGCTTCTTTTAGCTGCTCCTTTAAATCAGCAATAGCTCTGCTCAGCAGTTCTTTTTCTGCCTGGGAATCACTCTGGATACCCTCCGAAAACGGACAGGATAGGCCAAAGCTGTCCGCCACCCGGCGAATTATCTTCCACACGGAAGCCGTCAGGCCGGGCAACACTTCGGTGCTTGCCGCGGCGAGCGCCTTTTCCTGCTGCCGCAAAACCTCCTGGGCATGTTCGACTCTGTAGGGCGGCGCAGCTTTCTGGCGCGGCCCAAGCGCACCAAGATCCGCCGGCGAAACCGGCCACAGGTTCAATTTGTTCTTTTCGTCCAGAACAAAAATGAACACATCAGCGATAGCCTGGAGATCCTCTTCGGTAATTACAAACAAAGAAAAGAAAAGGTAATATTCTTCCGCCTCGATCGCCGATAGGGGCGGAACCTTCCGGCCGTCCAACCGCAATCCAACTATTTCGCCGAGTTCAGACAAATCTTCCAGCAAATAATCCAGGTTATGGCCCCGATGAAAAAAATCGGCGGCGAAGTCCAGCTCAAGATAAAAAACATTCCTGCCGTCAGCCAATGCTTTTTGGAGAAGAAGCTTATCTGAATCCTCCAGGGGAGGAACCCGCGCGCCTGGCGGCTCTTCCCCGCCCCGGGCAGTTTCTTCGCAGGTCTGCGCAGGATCCACGGCAGCCAACCGGGCGATTTTTCCCAGAAGCGCCGGGGGCGGTTGTTCGTCCCGGCCCTGAGCCAGTTTTTCGAGTAGCGAACGTAAAACGTCAAATCCCTCCAGAAGTGCATCGGCCAGCTCGGAGTTCATCTTTAATTCTCCGGCCCGCAGGCAATCTAAAAGTTCTTCCAGCTGGTGGGCCAGGGCGTGCACGCCACTGATTCCGGCCACCCCGGCGGAACCCTTGAGGGTATGCGCCACCCTGAACAATTCTTCCAGCGTCCCAACGGTCGCCGCCTTCTCCAGTTCCAAAATCAGCGGCTCCATTTGCTCCAGGAGCTCCTGGGCCTCATCCAAAAAAATTTCTGTCAGATCGGCCATTTTCAGATCACCCTAGGATTTTTACGTAGGCCAGTAGATCAGCAGGATTCACGGGTTTTTTGAGATACAGGTTGCACCCCGCCCGGTAACCGGAAAGCAGATCCACTTCCTCTTCCTCGGTGGAGATCACGATCGCGGGCGCCTGGTCCAGTTCTGGAGAGGCACGCAGCTCTCTTAAAAAACTTAGTCCATCCATCTTCGGCATATTCACGTCCACAACCAGTACAGCGTAGCTCTGCCGGTAGACCATCTCCAGGGCTTCGTACCCGTTGGTCGCTTCGTCGACGGTGTACCCCGCCGGGCCCAGGATCTCCCGGTAATATTGGCGGACGATAAAGGAGTCATCAACAATCAGGATACGGGTCAATTGATTCGCCTCCTTTCATTCGGTTAGTTAACTGCCTTGATCAGCGCCTGGGCAATAGCGTAGCTGGGCAGAACCATTTTTGCCCCGCCGCGTTTTACCGCTTCCCCCGGCATCCCCCAAATCACCGCCGTTTCCTCGGCTTCAGCAATGGTTAATCCTCCTGCTTTTTTAATTTCCACCAGGGCATCTGCGCCGTCGTCGCCCATTCCTGTCAACAACACCGCCACCAACCGCTGCGGCTCCACATAGCTAAGGGCTGAGCGCATGGCCACATCCACTGAAGGTTTGTACAGGGCATCCACTGGGCGAACAGATTGACGCACCCGGCAGAACTTCTCCCCCGGCCTTTTGTCCAGGCGCAGGTGCACGCCGCCTTTGGCGACCACCACCAGGCCTGGCTGTAGCAGCATTCCTTCCTCCGCTTCTTTTACGCTCAATGCGCAATGTTGATCCAGCCTTTCAGCAAAAGCCCGCGTAAAATTTTCGGGCATATGCTGAATTACCACCATCGGCGCTGGAAAGTCATCCGGGAGCGCAGGCAAAATTTCCATCAAAGTTTGCGGGCCCCCGG
>JBFMEJ010000142.1:0-5017 GCA_040753275.1 Bacillota bacterium | reverse complement strand
TTTTAGTTTCTCGGGAAAGCGCGGATTAACGGTGACCAATTAGTCTCCCTCCATGAACAGATTAAGCGCAGAGTTTTTTAAAAGGCACAAAGTTGACAGGCACAAAGGCACAAAGTGATGAAGAATTATTAATTTTTACCGGAACCAGAGTATATAGCGCTTATCTGTTTCAACCGCGGCTTCTCCCTCTGTGCCTTTGTGCCTCTATTCCTCTGTGCCTTTGTGCCTTTTGTGCCGGCCCGACTTATTTACGAACAGACATTGAGGAGTTCGGAAATTTCCATGATCTTTACCTTTTCCTGTTTATCTAAAGCCAGACAGTCCGCTTCCAGCATAATCATGCAGTAAGGGCAGGCCGTCGCCAGAATATCCGCCTCTTTTGCCTCCGCGTCCAGCACTCTGAGTTCCCCAAACCGCTCTCCCCGGGGCACTTCCGCCCACAGCCGGCCGCCGCCGCCGGCGCAGCAAAGGCTTCTTTCCCGCGAACGGCTCAATTCGATTATTTCCGCCCCCGGAAGGGCGCCCAGCAAGGTGCGGGGAGCGTCGAAGATCCCGTTATGGCGGCCCAGGTAGCACGGGTCGTGATAGGCGACTTTTTTACCCAACGAACCGTTTAAATTGAACTTTCCTTCCCGGAGCATCCCGGCCAGCAATTCGGTGTAATGCACTACTTCAAATTCGCCGCCCAGTTCGGGATATTCATTTTTGAAGGTATACAGGCAGTGCGGCGAGGTGGTGATGATTTTGCGCACGCCTTTGCTCTTAAACAGCTCAATATTTCCCTGGGCCAGCTTCTTAAACAGCTCCTCGTCGCCGATCTTGCGCACCGTTTCCCCGCAGCAGCTTTCCTCCGTCCCGATGACGCCGAAGCTTACCCCCGCCTTCTTCAGCGCTTCGACAATGCTCCGGGCGATTTTCTGGCTGCGGGGGTCGTAGCAGGAAGTGCAGCAGACAAACAGAAAATATTCGGTTTCCGGGGTAAAGAGCGGCACTTCCAGGCCCTTCTGCCAGTTCAGACGGTCCTCCCGCGCTCCCGACCAGGGGTTCCCGTTGGCGTGCAGGCTGCCCACGATGGAGCGCAGGTTGGTTGGGACGAAGCCCGCTTCCACCGTGGTGCTCCGCATGGAACGGACGTTGTCGATAATCTTCACCTGCCGCGGGCAATTTACCTGGCACATGCCGCAGGTAGTGCAGGCAAAGAGAACTTCCTCCGTGTCGAAGCCTTCCAGCCCCAGCTGCCCCAGGCGCTGCATCTTCCGGATGGAAAACGCCTCGCTGATCTGACCGGGAACCAGGCGCCACGGACAGAGCGCAGAGCAGAGCCCGCACTGCATGCACCAGTCGAGGGTTTCGGCCCCGGCCATGACGATATATTCTTTCATTTCCGTGGAGAGTTCTTTTGCTTCCATTGTTTAATACTCCTTCGGCGTTTTTTCAAGGCAGAAAGCCGCCGGCACAAAAGCACAAAGTTTTTTCCCTTTGTGCCTTTGTGCCTCTATGCCTTTGTGCCTTTTTAACTAGAACCCTTTATACGGGTTGGGGCCGACTTCCTCCAGCCTGCCGGCAAATTCTTCGATAATGCCCGGGAGCTTATCGTAATCCATGATGCTGACCTGCACCATGCGCACCCGGTCGGCTTCCAGGGCCAGCCGGTTCAACGTTTCGGAGATCTTGGACAGCCGGTAATTGGCCAGTTCGCTGCCCTTGATGAAGTGGCACTGGTAATCGTCGCCGTGCTTGCAGCCCAGCAGGAGGATGCCGTCAATGCCTTTGGAGAGGGCGTCGGCGATCCACACCAGGTTCATGGAGCCCAGGCAGCGCACCGGGATGATCCGCACCCACGGGCTGATGCTCAGGCGGTTGAGGCCGGCCATGTCCAGCGCCGGGTAGGCGTCGTTTTCGCAGGCAAAAACGAGGATGCGCGGCTTTTCTTCGTCCTCTTCGGGCACTTCGATGGCTTTCAGCATGCTCCCGATAATCGGCACGGAATAATTCTTAAAGGAAATGATCCGCTCCGGACAGGAGCCCATGCACGTGCCGCACCGCCGGCAGCGCGTCGGGTTGGGCAGCGGGTTGAACTTTTCATCTTCGTTAATGGCTCCAAACGGACATTCCACCGTGCAGCGCTTGCACTGGGTACACCGCTGCATAAAGAATTCCGGGAAGGACAGGTCCCACACCCGCGGGTGCACCGCTGAACCGGCGGCCGTCAGCTCCACGCACTGGATGGCCTTTAAAGCCGCTCCGGTGGCATCTCTGATCGTGGCGGGAATGTCCATCGGCGCCCGGACGCTGCCGGCCGCGTAAATGCCCGTCCGGCGCGTTTCGTAGGGGAAGCAGATAAAGTGGGAGTCGGCAAAACCGTATTTCAAGGGCGGCACTTCCGGCCCCTGCCGGTACTCCAGGTTTAAGATATTGGAGCGGATGATTTCGTCGGCCGGCGCTTCTTCCTGTGCCCCTTTATCGTCCTCGGCCTTGATGACCAGCCTTTCCCCGATGGCGGTGACGGGGACCATGCCGGTGGCCAGCACGACCAGGTCGATGGGCTCCGTTTTAATCCCTTCGCCCACCAGGACGTCTTCCGCCGCAATCACCAGCTGGCCGTCCGCCACTTCGGCGACCCCCAGAACGTCTCCCCGGAAGAAAAGGGCTCCTTCCTTTTGCACCCGCTGGTAAAGCAGCTCGTAGTTCCCCGTGGCCCGCATGTCCTTGTAGAAAATATAGACGCTGGCTTCCGGGTTCTGCTCTTTCACGTAAAGCGCCTGCTTCAGCGATTCCGTGCAGCAGATGGCCGAACAATAGGGGAGATGCTCCTTGTCCCGGGAACCGGCGCACAGGATAAAAGCCACGCTTTCCACCGGCTTGCCGTCGGAGGGGCGCTTGATCGCTCCCTGCACGGCCATTTCTTCCAGCTGCTCCCCGGTGATTACGTTGGCGTATTTGCCGAACCCCAGGTTCTCCAGCTTTGCCGCGTCGTAGGCAACGGCGCCGGCGGCCAGCACGATGGCGCCCACGCGCTCGCTGCGTAAGCTGCCGTTTTGCCCGATCTGCACGTCAAACATCCCGGGAGCGCCGGCAATTTTTTCAATCTGTGCGTTTTTATAAACGGTGATCTTCTCGTTTTCCTCAACTTCTCTGATTCTTCCGGCCAGGTCGAGATCTTCCAGCTCGGTATACGGAGGCTGCAGGCCGACCACGTTCTTTAAGCCGGCCGCCCAGCCGCCCAGGGCTTCCTTTTTCTCCACCAGGACGGCCCGGTACCCTGCTTTGGCCGCTTCCGCGGCGGCGGTGATGCCCGCCAGGCCGCCGCCCACCACCAGGATGGCTTTGGAGAGGTTTTCGGCCTGGAAAGGCACCGGCAACTCGGCCTGCTGGGCCTTCACGATCCCCATGCGCAGGCTGTCTTCGGCCAGCATTTGCGTATCTTCGTCGTTGGCCGGATGGCACCAGACGACCTGCTCACGCAAGTTTACCCGCTCGACAAAGACGTCCGGGAAGTCAAAAACATCGGTGTTGACGCGCGGCGAACAGGCGGCAATTACGATGGCGTTCACGCCTTCCCCCGCGATGTCCTGTTTGATCAGGCCGGCGCCTTCGGCGCTGCAGAGGAAGGGATGGGACTTGCAGACCGGCACTTTGTACTCGCTCGCGGCCACTTTCGAAAGTGCTTCCAGGTCTAAAGATTCCCCTATGTCACAGCCCGTGCAAATGTATACGCCCATCTTTTTCTCCACCGCAATTACCTCCCCACCGTAGATTGAATGGCTTTCAGCGCTGCCGCCGTGGCGTCCTGAACGCACGCCGCCACGTCCATCGGCCGGCTCACGCAGCCGGCGCCGTAAATGCCCGACACATTTTGTCCGGTAACCACAAAGCCATTCGCATCGTAAACCAGCTCAACAGGCGCTTTTTCGTCTCTCGTCGCCGGCGCCATGCCGGTGGCCAGGACGACCAGATCGAACCTTTCCTTCATTACCTGCAGCGAAACCTGGTCTTCGGCCACCACGATCAGATCTTTCGTCTCCGGATCCTCCGTGATCTCGCCGGCTTTTCCTTTGACCAGGGTTATATTTTTGATTTCTTTCACTTTCGCGTAAAAGTCTTCGAACTTGCCCAGCGCGCGGATGTCGATGAAGAAAATCGATACCTGCGCATTCGGGTTTTGTTCCGTTATGTAGGTGGCCTGCTTTAAAGAAGCCAGGCAGCATACCCCGGAGCAATAGGGCAGGTGGTTTTCGTCCCGGGAGCCGGCGCACTGGACGAAAGCCACTTTTTCCGCCGGCTTGCCGTCGGAGGGCCGCAAAATTTTGCCCTGCGTGGGCCCGTTGGGCGCCGCCAGCCTTTCCATCATGACATTGGTAATAACGTTTTGGTATTGACCGAAACCGTAATAACCGATTTTCGCCGCGTCGTAGGGCTTCCACCCGGCGGCCCAGATAATTGAGCCCACCTGCAAAGTCACGGTTTTGGGCTCCATCTTCAGGTCAATGGCGTTATACGGACATGCCTCCACGCACTTGCCGCAGTCGCCTTTCGGGCAGACCTGCCCCTCAATGGCGTATTTTAAAGGAAAAGCGAAGAGGTGCGGCAGGTAAATCGCTTTGGTCTTGTCCAGCCCGTAATTAAAATCGTTCGGTCTTTCGACCGGGCAGGCCTCCGTGCATTTTCCGCAGGCAGTGCAGTTATCGTTTACGTAACGGGGGCTGATTTTCACCTTTACCTCAAAATTGCCTTCCCGGCCCGCAATTTCGGCCACTTCGGCCATGGTAAAAACACGTATTTTTGGATTTTGCTTAATCCTCTTAAAATTAATTTCCAGCCCGCAGTTGGGCGGGCACAGTTTGGGGAAATACTGGTTCAGCTGGGCCACCCGGCCGCCCAGGTAGGGATTTTTCTCCAGGAGAAAAACCTCGGCGCCCGCTTCGGAAGCCTCGACGGCCGCCGTTAACCCGCTGATTCCCCCGCCGACCACCAGGATGCTGCGATTACCCATTCTTTTCATCACCGTCACAGTTAG
>JBFMEJ010000141.1:0-5020 GCA_040753275.1 Bacillota bacterium | reverse complement strand
ATAACTGGCGGCATGAGGTGGACCTGGAGAAAATCCTGCCGGCAGAAGAGGGACGGCGTTACCCGGTATGCGTCGACGGCGCTCGCCACAGGCCGCCGGAGGACGTAGGAGGAGTTTCGGGCTACGAAGAATTCCTGCGCATAATTAGCGACCCCGGGCACCCGGAGCATGACGATTACCTGGTCTGGGCGGAAAAGGACACGGGCGGGAGAAAGTTTGACCCGGAATATTTCTATATAAACGAAGTGAACCGGGCGCTGGCGAAAGTGACCTGAATCCCGCGATGTCCGTGGGCGAAGAATAAGGGAGCTTTTGTTGCAAACGGTCTGCCGCAGGCCGTTGCAAGTACATAAATCAAAAAGGAGCAAGACGATGAGCGGCGAAATTTTACCTTTTTTCTCCGTATGTCCGGCAATAGCGGAACACGAGACGCGATGGATTTTTATTAAAAATCACCCAAAGTTGCCCAATGGCGAATACGAGTTGCTGGATGCCTACTGCGCAGACCCGAAATGCGACTGCCGGGTCATCTATCTGTGGGTTATTGCGGAAAATGCCCCGGACCGGATTTTGGCCAGCATCAATTACGGGTGGGAGCCCCTCCGGTTTTACACACGGTGGATGGGATTGGCGAAACCCGACCAGATGGTTCGCGATTTGAAGGGGCCGTCCTTAACGCCCATGATGATCCAGTCGGCTTTCGCTCCGGCGCTGTTTGAAATTGTCGAGCCTCTGTTTAAGGAAAATGATTACCTGGAATTGCTGAAAAAACATTATTACCAGTTTAAGACCGCCCTAAAAAACAACAAGAAATAAATAGGGGGAATGTTCTTGGGCAAAATCGGCCGAAACGACCCGTGCCCCTGCGGGAGCGGGAAGAAATATAAGAAATGCTGCCTTGGTCAGAGCAGGAAAAAGCATTGGTCTTTGGACGAGGTACGTTCTTTTGCCACCGGTCGGCAGCCCCGAAAAGGTTTTTTCGGCGTCCAGAATAGACTTCATCTCGGGGGTGAACCGTTTTTTCAGGTGCTCCCAAACTTGCAGCCAGATTCGACAGCCTTCTTCCTCGTTTCCAGAGCCGCAGAGCTCGTAACCTTCCTCCATCATGTCGCCCAGTTTCTCGGAATTAATCACGTGCGGGGCCAATCTTTCCCACAGAACAACGGCGGCCATCCAGGGGAAGTCCCGGTCGAAGCCTTTCGCGGTGACCTGATTTGTTTTCCACCAGTTTTCAGCCAGGTCTTCGGCGGAGTAAAAGTTTTCGACTTCTTTCAGGAAGCTTTCTTCGGTGACGCTTATCCCGAATTTGCCTAACCTTGAGATAATCTCTCCGCCTGTATAACTGGTGCCAGGACCTGGAGATGGAGCTGTACAACGCGGGAAGAAAAGATCCGGCCTTTTACGAAAAAAGGATAGAATACTACCGGGAGTTCTGCTCTCTATTTCCGGAAACAGATAAGCTGATCATCGAGAACATGAAGCGGGCGGAAGCAGAGTCTTACTTCGCCCTCGGCCTTGTCGAAAAGGGGCAGAAAGCCTTTCGGGCTTTAGTGGAAGAATTTCCTGATTCCGCCTGGGCGTACATCGGCTGGGGGGACATGTACTGGCTTTTCCGGGAGAGCAAGGCCCCGCGAGATTACGAAAAAGCAGAAAAAAAATACCGCCTGGCCCTGGAAAGAGATGTTGCCGACCGGGATGATGTGCTGGAAAGGCTCCAGGATTTGGAGGAAGAAAGGAAAAGTAAGAAAGGGGTAACCTGATGAAATCGCACACCAAGTACCTCTGGTTCAATACCCAAAAGCGCCGGGAATATATCAATATCACCAAAGAGGTGGAAGAAGCCGTCGGGGAAAGCGGTGTCCGGGAGGGAATGGCCCTGGTTTCGGCCATGCACATCACCGCCAGCGTCTATGTTAACGATGCCGAACCGGGGATCATCCAGGACATCGACGAAATGCTCGAAAAGATTGCTCCTTTCGGAAAGCCTTACCGTCACCACCAGACCGGAGAAGACAACGGCGACGCCCATCTAAAAAGTATCCTCGTCCACCACCAGGTAATTGTTCCTATAACAAACGGCAAGTTAGATTTAGGGCCGTGGCAGCAGATCTATTACGCCGAATTTGACGGACGGCGCAGAAAAAGGGTGATCATCAAGGTGTTGGGGGATTGAATTATTTAAGAAGATGAACGTTGCCCAGCCTCACCCGCCTTAGCCCGGCAGCAAGGGCGGCTTCCCGGCAGGCCAGGGCCTCTTGCTTTGAAGTTAAGGGCAAGTCCGTAAGCCTGTGCTGCGGGCAAAAGGCAAGCAAGGAATAAGGGATGTTTGAGGAATAAGGGATGTCTGGGCAAACTTTTTCGGGCGGTCCGCCAGAAGACAAGCAGGACTAATCAGATGTGACAACGAATTATGGCCAAAAAGAGGAGGTGAAATCTGGTGGATCAAAAGTCGATTCAAGATGTCGTTCTTGCTTGGTTAAAAGAATACGGCGGGAAAAACATTTCGGTGGCCCATTTTCTTTGCGATAGACACGCCCAAGTTCCGGAGAAAATTGCCTTGTTTTACGAAAGCGCCCATGGGGAAAGCGCGAAATTTACCTTTGCCGAACTGCGTGAGTACTCCAGTAAACTTGCCGCCTTTTTGCAAAAGCTGGGAGTGCAAAAGGGCGACCGGGTGGCCGTCATGCTCCCGAAAACCCCCGAACTGATAATTTCCTCCCTTGCCACCTGGCGCTTAGGAGCAATCTACGTCCCTCTCTTCACGGCGTTCGGACCGGACGCAATTAGCTACCGTTTGCAGGACAGTCAGGCCTGCCTGGTGATTACCGACGCGGGCAACCGGACCAAACTAACGGGCGCTTCAATTCCCGTTACGGTAATAACGGTGGCCGGCCCGGGCGGAGCGGGGATTGAAAAAGGAGATTTCAGTTTCTGGCACGAACTGGAGAGCGGCAAGCCGCTTTCAGACCCGGTATCTGTTTGCGGGGACGATCTGATGATCCTGTTGTACACCTCGGGCACCACGGGCAATCCCAAGGGCGTCGAGATCCCTGTCCGCGCCCTGGCCTCTTTTGAAGCCTACATGCGGTTCGGCTTAGACCTCCGGGAAGACGATATGTACTGGAACCTCGCCGACCCCGGGTGGGCGTACGGCCTCTACTACAACCTCATGGGGCCTCTTTTGCTTGGCAAGGCCACCCTGTTTTACAACGCCCCTTTTACCCCCCTCGGAACCTATAAAATTTTGGAGAAGTACCGCGTTACGAATTTTGCCGCCGCGCCCACGGCCTACCGGGCGATCATCGCCGCCGGGGACGACCTGGCTAGACAGGTTAGGCTATCCCTCCGGGTTGCCTCCAGCGCGGGGGAACCCTTAAATCCCAAAGTGATCAGCTGGACGAAAGAGATGTGGGGGGTCCCTGTTTACGATCACTTCGGTCAGACGGAACTGGGGATGGTAGTGAACAACCACCATCTGCCCGAACTTGAAGTAGAAATAAAACCGGGGTCGATGGGTAAATCCATGCCGGGATTTCGAATGGTGGTGGTCGATCGAGAAGGGCGCGAACTGGGACCAAAACAGGAAGGAGAACTGGCCGTGGACGTTGCGCAGTCTCCCTTGTTCTGGTTCCGCCGTTACTGGAACGACGAAGGGCGCACCAAGGAAAGGTTTACAGCGAACGGCAGGTATTACCTCACCGGGGACGCCGCCAGCGTGGATGAAGATGGCTACTTCTTTTTTACCGGCCGTTCGGACGACATTATCTTGAGCGCCGGCTACCGCATCGGCCCGTTCGAGGTGGAGAGCGCGCTGATGCAGCATGAGGCGGTGGCCGAGGCGGCCGTGGTAGGAAAGCCTGATGAACTGCGCGGAGAAGTAGTAAAGGCTTATGTAGTTTTAAAGCCGGGGTTTTCCGCCGGCGACGCCCTTGCCGAAGAATTAAGCAGGTTTGTAAAAAAGCGCCTGTCAGCCCACGAATATCCGCGAGAAATCGAATTTGTAGAACAACTGCCAAAAACGCCCAGCGGTAAAATTCAAAGGTTTCTGCTCCGAAAAAGTTAGGCGTTTATCCGTATCCCCTGTTTTTGCAACAGGGGTTAATTTTTTAAAAAACCAAACACCTGTTCCACTACAAAAGACTACAGGTGCTCGAAAATAACGGTTACATTATCAGAAAGGGAAGGTATCTTGAACTGACCCGTAAGGGAGTTGAAAGAGCCGGTGATTATCGCAGGCACGATATAAGGAGTAAGTATGTGCGGAGCGTGAGGGCGATGGTGGCAGACGTGTGTTTGTCGCTATCTGATTGGCAATTTATATCTGGCCGTGAGATAAAAAGGATGAAGCGGGGCTTTAACCCGAATATGATGTTCAGCGGCCTCTTTTTGCGTGAGGACAAAAGGTACGTGCTTTACTTTCTGAATGACATTCCAAAGGAAACTACCGTAAAAAAACAGACGGAAATCGGAGTGTTGAAATATGATCCGGAAGTTAGGGCGAACGGCGTCCTTGCCTTCTGCCTTGATAAAGGAGCGATGGAAGTCCTTGCTCGGGAAGACTTCGGCGTGAAGGAATTCATGGTTCTACCGTACCCCTACGGTGTGAAAGTGGTCGGCAATTACTTCTCCACGCTTACCAGAGACGAAAGCAGTTTTGGGCCTATTTGCGAAGCTTTCGAAAATATGGCGCCTGAGGAAGGCCAAAAACAGAAAACCAGCCGAAGATCATTCGGAGCTGCCCAGAAGTTTTCTCAAAAAATAGGGAGATGAAAAGCCGAGCTAAACCAATCCCGCTCCTTAATCCTTGAAGCAAGGAAATTACCTTTTTCGCCCGGCCAGGAGCCCCAGCTACTCACAAAGGAGCAGACCTTCTCTTGAGCAACCGTTTTGATGTGCCGGCAGAGGTGCTGGTGGCCTACCAGAAGCGCTGGCGGTGATTTTCTTCCAGAGCGCCAAGCAGGAACTGGGGCTGACCCAGTGCCATTCAACCAGTGAAAATACTATCCATGCCTGTTTCACC
>JBFMEJ010000140.1:0-5036 GCA_040753275.1 Bacillota bacterium | reverse complement strand
TTCCGCTCCAGGACCCTTTCCACTTCCCGCACCACTTCCGGGGAAATGCGCTCCATCACGGCCACCCTTCTGGCCACGTCGCTCTGCTTTTCGTTGGGCAGCGACGACAAGATCAGCGCCGCCTGCTCCGGAATCAAATAAGTCAAAATTAAAGCGATCGTTTGCGGATGTTCATCCCGGATAAAGCTGAGCAGCTGCCTGGCGTCGGTGCGTCGGAGCGAACTGAAGGGGATGTTCTGGATGGTGACCGCTACTTTATTCAGGATCTCCTCCGCTTTTTGGGGGCCCAGGGCCTTTTCCAGCACCTCCTTGGCGAATTTATACCCGCCGTGCAACAAATACTCCCGGGCCTGGGTCAATTCTAAAAATTCTTCAACCACCGCCGCCTGAATTTCCTTCGGAATGTTTTCCATCAAGGAAATTTGCTGACTGACCTGTTCAATTTCGTCGTCGGGAAGGTGCTTTAACACTTTCGCCGACAGATCGGCCCCTAAAGCAATCATGACAATCGCGGCTTTTTGAAAACCGTTCAGCTTGGCCATTGACCGACTACTCCTTCAGCCAGAGTTTAAGCACTTCGGCCACTTCCGAAGGCTTCTCCCGGGCCATTTGCCGTAAATGTTTCAACATCTCCGGCGGCTGCGGCGCTTTGATGGCAGGCGCTTCCGCCGCCGGCGGAACAGGAGCTTCCGCCCTTGCCAATTCTTCCAGGGCAGCCTCTTTTCTGCGCCGGCGCCGGACCAGCAGCAGCCCCAGGAGCAGCAGCCCCAGGAGGGAGGCCCCGGCGCCCGCCAGCACCGGCCATTGCTTCAGTAAGTCCGAAAACTGCGGCTTCTTGACTTCTTCCATGGCCCGCCTGGTTTCTTCCAGCAGGCTCGTATCGAAACGCATGCTGGAAACGTTTACCTGGTCCCGGCCTTCCTGGGCGCCTACGGCCGCGCTCACCATCCCGGTAATCTGCTGAAGCTGCACGGCGTCGTAGTTGCCGTCCAATACCACCGCCACCGACAAACGCCTTAAAACTCCCGGCGATCCTTCCAGCGTTTCCTGCCGGCTGCCGAGCTGGTAATTGGTCGTCGTCTGCTGCTCGGAATACTGCCCGCCGCCCCCGCCGGCCAGCCCGGGAACCGTACTACCCGGCAGACCGGTGTCCGTGCCCGGGACCCCGGCCGCCCCGCCGGTGCCTGTGCCCTGTTTGTTTATGGTTTGCTGGCTTAGAATCTGGCCGGGCAGAGCAGTGGTGGTGGTTGACTTGCGCTTGTCAAAGTCCAGGTCCGCCGTAACCATGGCCACCGCCTTATTGGGTCCCAAAACCTGGGTCAGCATGCGGGTTACCCGCAACTCCAGATCTTTTTCAAAAGCCCTTTTGATCTCGTACTGGTCCATCGTCAGGCGGTTCAGCCTGGCCCGCTCGTCTTTAAGGGCCAACTGGTCGGTGAGCACGTTTCCCTGCATATCGATAATGTGCACGTTTTCCGGCTGCAAACCCTGCACGCTGCCCACGGTGAGATCAACAATTCCCTGCACCTGTTCCGGTTTCAGCGCGGCCAGCGGCTTTAACTTCAGGGCAATGGAAGCGGAGGGAGTCACCTGCCGATCTAAAAATAAGCTTTCTTTGGGCATCACCAGGTGCACCCTCGCCTGCTCCACACCTTCCAGCTGAACGATCGTCCGGCGCAGTTCCTCCTGCAAGGCCCGCTGGTAGTCTACCTGCTGCTCAAAATCGGTAACCCCGAATTTTTGCTGGTCAAACAGCTCAAATCCAGGCCCCGCCTCGTATAAAACTCCTTTGCTGGCCAGCTTAATGCGCAGGTCGTAAACCTGTTCCCGGGGCACTTCGATGGTTTTGCCCTGCTCGCTCAACCGGTAAGGAACCTTCATGGCCTGGAGTTCTCCGGCGATTTTTCCCGCCTGCTTGGGCTCCAGACCGGTAAACAGGGGGGCAAAATCCGGTTTCAAAAGAATAAACAACAGATAGGCAACGGTCAGCAACAGCCCCCCCGCAACACAAGCGGCCAAAATTTTTTGCGGCCGGGGCATGGCTCCCCAACGTTCCCGCAGTCCCCCAAAAAGTGCACTCTGATTCATCTAGATAAAATACTCCTCAGAAAACAGTATGCACAAAGTTAACAGGCACAGAGGCACAAAGGAAAATAAAAAATTAGGCACGAGGCAACAGGCACAAAGGCACAAAGGAAAATATTCCTGCCTGGAAAAATATTTAGCCACAGAGGACACTACAAAAAACAGAGCATAAGATTTAAATGTACCGGCGAGGATCCCTTGTGCCTCGGCCTTTGTGCCCCGGTATCTATGCCTCTGTGCCTTTGTGCCTCTGTTTTCTTTATGCCTGATCCAGGTTAGATCTGCATGCGGGATATTTCTTGGTAAGACTCCACGATCCGGTTCCTGACCTCCACCGCCAGGGACGTCAACAATCTCGCTTCCTCCATGGCAATCACTACCTGGTGAAGATCCTGCACTTCCCCGGTAAGAAACTTAATCTGCAGCTGATCTGCCTTTACCTGCGCCGCATTTACTTCTTCTAAAGCCTCGTTGAGCATTTCTCCAAAAGAAGGTGACTGTGCTTCCTTTGGCTCCGCACTGCCCGCCGCCGGACCGGCGGGTAGGGGCAAAGGAGCAACCGGCAACAACTGCACGCTTTTTCCCTCCTTTTTGAACTTTAACCGCGCCCGATCTCAAGCGCCCGCAGGGCCATTTCCTTGGCCGCGTTCAGAGCCGTCACATTCGCCTCGTAAGCTCTGGTGGCCACGATGACGTTAATCATTTCGTTGGTCAGGTTAATGTTTGGATAGGCTACGTAACCCGTAACCGGGTCGGCCAGCGGGTGATCGGGTTCGTAGGCCATCCGGGGGGCGCCGGGGTCTTCAATTACGGCAAGAACCCTGACCCCCTGCGCCGGCAGGTCCCTTTGCCCGGAACTTTGCCCGGAAAAGAGCACCCGTTGCAATTTTTCGGCAAAAACGGGCACCTTGCGGCGGTAGAGGGGCGCCGCGGGGTCGCCCGGACGCCCGGCGGTATGAATGTTGGCCAGATTGTTCGAAATAAGATCAAGCCATAGTCGATTCGCTGTTAAGGCTGACGCACTTATGCCGAATGATTCAAATAGAGGCACTGGCGGTTACCTCCCCCTAATTACGTACCCCAGGAGAGCCAGCCGGTCGCCGATGGCCCGGGTGGCTGCCTGGTAGGCCAGCGTATTGGCAGCCAGGTTAACCATTTCCTGCTCCACGTCAACGTTGTTTTGGTTGTAGCCCATGGTGGTCTCCTCCTCCTTGACCACTATGGGTGCCACCTGGGTTAAAGGCACTGTCGAAGGAAGGTGGCGGGGGTGCGTGGTTAGCAAAGGCAACGCCCGGGAATCCAGCGCTTTTTTTAATTCGTCCAGAAAACGCACCGACGACTTTTTAAACCCGGGAGTATTGACGTTGGCCAGGTTATTGGCAACTACTTTTTGCGTCAGGGCCGCGGCGTCAAGCTGCTTTTCCAAAACCTGCAACACAGGACTTCCCAAAAGATTCATCGTCGCTCGCAACTCCCTTTTTCTTTAAATTCCATATTTAAAATTCCCTTTCCACCCCCTGATTTTTCAGAGGTAAAACGTATATCAATAATGAAGTGTACCCTTTGAATAATTTAAGGTTGCTTTTTAACCGCCTGGAATAATACCAGCCTCTCCTTTATTAATTAAATACCTCCTTTCCGAAAGGAAAAGGAGGCGAACCCCGTTGCCGCAGCCCGGCTGCCTTAGCCCTGCCCCTGTCAGAACCCGGCCGGTGTCGCGGGTGACCCCGCGCCGCCCTTCTTCTGCCTGGCGCCGTGCTTTAGGCCCGTGGCTTTGTGTCCTTCCCTTTCGAGAAGTTTACCCCTAGACAACCATGTTACAAATAGAAACTTGTCCATTTTTTTCTTCTAGCTTAACTTAATAAATTGAATACGACACAACCCGAGATAATCCTGCATAATTTGGGAAAATTTCTTATTAAAATTCGATTAAATATTTTAAAATCGGCGGTAGTTTCCTTCCTTTCTTGCCACGTCTTTCCTTTCGACACATGTAATTCCTTTCGACAAATGATTCAAAATTCCTCTTTCGGCAGAAAATTTTTGAGAAAAAAATTAAAATTTTGATCACCTTCCCCGGACAGGCACACCTTCATCCTTTCTTCCATATGATGAATTGCAACGGTCTTTTTACGGGAGGTGGCACAGTGCTGCCCGGTTTTTGGGCTTTGGCGGTAGTTTCTCTGGTCAACGGCCTGCTGCTCCTGGTTTCTTATATTGCCAGCAATACTTTTCCGCAGCCTCTTTCCGAGGAAGAAGAAGCCAAATATTTAGACTTGCTGGCGAGAGGAGATGAAAAGGCGCGAAATATTTTGACGGAACGCAATTTACGGCTGGTCGCGCACATTGTCAAAAAATTTGACGGCACAGGGGAAGATCCGGACGACCTCATCTCCATTGGCACCATTGGATTAATTAAAGCCATTAACACTTACAATCCGGACAAAGGCACCCGCCTGGCCACTTACGCGGCACGGTGCATCGAGAATGAAATATTGATGCATTTGCGGTTCATGAAAAAGGTGCGCTCGGAAATATCCCTGTACGATCCCATCGGCACCGATAAAGAAGGGAACGAAATATCTTTAATCGACGTACTGGGCACCCACCCGGAAGTGGTTCCCGAAACGGTGGAAAATCTTTTTGAACAAAAACGCATCCTGGACAAACTGGCCCAGCTCACGCAGCGAGAAAAAAAGGTACTGGAACTCCGCTTCGGCTTAGGAGACGGAGGACGCCGCACCCAGAGGGAAATTGCCCGCAAGCTGGGAATCTCCCGCTCTTACGTATCCCGGATTGAAAAAAGGGCTTTGAGCAAACTCACGCGGGAATTCAAGCTGGAAGGTTGTCACTGACGGCAACCTTCCCTTTTCTTAGGCTATTTACCGGGAAGAAATCAACCATTGATCTTGAACTGGAGGGAGAGGCCGTTTAACCTGTCCACCACCCGG
>JBFMEJ010000139.1:0-5037 GCA_040753275.1 Bacillota bacterium | reverse complement strand
ATCTCGAAAGCTCCGAAAAAGCCGGTATCCGGTTCTTTGGCAAGCGGATCAATAATGGCCGCTACCCTGCCCACCGGCAGGCCGTTCTCCCGGGCCAGAAAAAAACGGTACCGGAGCCGGGAGAGGATCTCCAGCGGGAGGGGCGGCGGGGAATATGGTTCATCACGGTAGATGGCTCCGGGGAGGTGGAGAAAGTCGAAAAAATCCCGGTGTGATTGGACAGCCTTGATTTCCAGCGCCATCTCATCGCCCCCGGATTAATATATGTTTTGCCCGGGGAACTTGACATTGGTTTAACGGTATGTTAACATACTTCCACGTAGCTGTTTGGAAAGGCTGCGGGATTTTATTATTTAGGAGGAAGAAAATTGCAAGGGAGAGTCAAGTGGTTCAGCGCTGAGAAAGGGTACGGTTTCATTGAAAGGGATGACGGCGCCGATGTTTTCGTCCACTACACGGCCATTGCCGGAGACGGGTTTAAAACCCTAAAACAAGGGGAATTGGTGGAATTTGAAATCGTCGAAGGCGCCCGCGGGCCCCAGGCAGCAAACGTCGTCAAACTATAGCAAACATCCCCAGTCCGAAAGCCCGGGCTGGGGTTATTTGTTTCAAGCGCGGAAAAACAGAAAGGAGTGTCGTTGCTTGCAGGTACAGGTACGCGGCCGGAACATGGAAGTCACCAATGCCCTGAAGGAGTATGTACAGAAGCGGGTAAGCAAGCTGGAAAGGTACCTGGACGGGATTGCCGAGGCGCAGGTTACGCTTACCGTAGAGAAGGGTTCCCACCGGGTGGAAGTGACGATCCCCATCAACAGTATGTTTTTGCGCGGCGAAGAAACGACCCAGGATATGTATGCCTCCATTGACCTGGTGATCGAGAAGCTGGAAAAACAAATCCGGAAATATAAAGGGAAACTGTTCAAGCGCCTGGGGAAGGCTGCCGCAGAAGGAGCGGGTGAAGCGGCCGCGCCGGTGGACCAGGCTCCGGAAAACGGTCCGCACGTCGTCCGCACCAAACGTTTTGCCATCAAGCCGATGCCGGTAGACGAAGCGATCCTGCAGATGAATCTGCTGGGGCACAGCTTTTTCGTCTTTACCAACGCCGAAACGGAACAGGTCAACGTGTTGTACAGGCGAAAAGACGGCAACTACGGATTGATTGAGCCTGAAGTTTAGATCCGGCAAAAAGGAGGAAGAAGATGGATTTTGAATTAACCGAAGAACAAAAGCTGCTTCAGGAAACGGCTTATAAATTTGCCATCAAAGAGTTCGAACCCCTGGCCAAAGAGTGTGACCGGGAAGAGAAATACCCCCGCGAACTGTGGCAAAAGGCCTGCGAAACGGGGCTGGTCGGCTGCTTTATTCCGGAGCAGTGCGGCGGGCCGGGTTTTGGTTTTTTAGAGGTGGCTTTAATTACCGAGCAATTGTGCAGAGTTGATTTAGGCTTGAGTCTGGTGGTGATGGCCGCCACCTTTGGTTCTGAAAACATCCTGTTATTTGGGACGGAAGAGCAAAAGAAAAAATACCTTCCTTTGCTGGTAAACGGCCGGGCCATTTCGGCGGGGGCTTATACGGAGCCGGACGCCGGCACCGACGTGGCCGGGACGAAAACCGCCGCCGTCAAAAACGGCAGCGAATATGTCATTAACGGGAGTAAAATGTTTATTACCAACGGCACGGTCTGTGATTTCATGGTCGTTTTGTGCGTAACCAACCCGAAGGCAGAAAAGAGACACCAGCGGCACAGTTTAATCCTGGTTGAAGCGGACCGTCCGGGAATTACCAGAAACAAGATTAAGGGAAAAATGGGGATCAGGGCCAGCGACACGGCGGAAATCATTTTCGAGGACGTGCGGGTGCCCTGCGAAAACCTGGTGGGAGAAGAAGGGAAAGGATTTTACCACCTCATGCACTTCTTTGACGTGACCAGAACAATGGTGGCCGCCCAGGGGGTGGGGCTGGCCCAGGGGGCCCTGGATAAAACCCTCAAATACGTCCAGGAAAGGAAAACGTTCGGGCAGCCCCTGGCTTCCTACCAGGGAATCCAGTTTCAGCTGGCCGAAATGGCGACCAGAATTGAGCTGGCCCGCAACATCACCTATAAAGCGGCCTGGAAAGTGGACCAGGGCCGGCTGGATCCTTCCCTGAACGCCCTGGCCAAATATTTCGCCGGCGAGATGGCGGTCTGGGTCTGCGACAAGGCCCTGCAATTGCACGGGGGCTACGGGTACATCGACGAGTACGATGTGCAAAGATTTTACCGGGACGCCAAAATCCTGGAAATTTACGAAGGAGCCAAGGAAGCGGAAAAACTGACGATTGCGCGCCGGCTGTTTTAGAAAAGAAGACCGCTTGAAGGTGTCCGGGAAGGGGAAAGTACATTTCCCCTTCCCATATTTTTTACTGTTTCAGGAACATTCCCAGGCCAGGCATGTTTTCAGGCCGGCCCTGCGCGGGGCGGCCGGTCGGGAAAGCGAAGCAAATGGAGAATGACGGTGAAAATTACGCCTGCACCCCTTTTTGTTGGCGGCGGGAAGGCAGGAAAAAAACCAGCGGGGTCCGGCCTCGGGTATTATTCGTGTTGGTTGATGTGCCGGTGCACGGAAATAGGGGTAGGGGGGTTATGCTGACCAAAAAAGAAAAAAAGGACCTGTCCCCGCCTTTGTAACTCAACTACCTGGTTAATCCAATCGCCTTCAGCCGTTTGCCGGTAGGCGGCGGTCAGGTAGGGAAGCAGGGCGGAAAGCGCGTAAAGGGCAGCTGTTTTGGGGTACAACCACGGGATCGGCAACCGTAAACACGTCTCCCACCTTGTAACCAGCCGCACACCCACCCTTGATCGATTTCACTTTCACTTCCGCGGTATACAATTTTTACCCCTCCTTTGAAACCAGCGTGTCAGCTCCGCTCCCAGGCGGCGCGCTCCATTTCTCTTTTGGCGTCGCGCGCGGCAATATCCTCGCGCTTATCGTAAATCTTTTTCCCGCGGGCCAGGGCCAGTTCCACTTTTGCCCGTCCCCGCTCGTTGAAGTAGACTTTTAAAGGGATCAGGGCCAGCCCCTTTTCCCGCGTGCGGCCCAAAAGGCGCAAAATTTCCCGTTTATGCATCAATAATTTCCGCGTCCGTTTGGGGTCGTGGTTAAAGCGGTTGCCCTTTTCAAACGGGCTGATGTGCATGTTGTGCAAAAACAGCTCGGCGTTTTCCACGCGCGCGTAGCTGTCCTTCAAGTTGGCCTGGCCGGCGCGCAAGGATTTAACCTCCGTTCCTGTCAGGGCGATGCCCGCTTCGAACGTTTCGATGATGTGGTAGTCGTGCCGGGCCTTCCGGTTGACGGTAACAATTTTTTCTTTTCTCATGACCTTCCCTTCCCGGCGATTTTTTTACGCACCTGGAGAAATTTCTCTTCCTTGCGTCTTGACTGCTATTTTCCGCAAGCGAAGGAAGAAGTTGTACAGGGCTTTGGATCTTTTCATGAGCACCGGGCTGACCAGGGCAAGCACGAGCACGTAGAGGGCGGCAAAGGGCTGCAGCACTCCGGCCATCCCCGCGGAGGCGGCCAGACCGGCGACGATGATGGCAAATTCGCCCCGCGCGATCATTGCGCCCGCGATATTTACCGCCGCCGCCCCCCGGTAGCCGCAGGCCCACGCGCTGAGCACCCCCGCTAGGAGATTGCCGGCAATGGTCAGGCCGGCCGCCCAGGCCGTAATGTCTATAACCGTCAGGAAATACCGGTAATCGATTTGCATTCCGAACGACAGGAAGAAAACTGCCCCGAAGAGGTCGCGAAAAGGGGTAAACATTTGCACGAGCTTTTTGGCCTGGGACGTTTCGGCCAGAATCAGCCCCAGCAAGAGCGCCCCTACGGTTTCGGAAAGGCGGGCGGCTTCCGCCAGCACGGCGCTCGCCAGCAAGAAAGTAAACGCGACGACAACCAGTGCTTCGGCACTCTGTTTATTTAACAGGCGATCGAAGCAAATGCCCAAACGCTGCCCCAAGAAAAAAATCGCCGCGAGAAACGCCAGGGTAATTAAGCCCCCGGCAACCGCCGTAAGCCATGCGCTGCTGCTTTGAGCCGTTAGATAAGCCGAAAAAACAGAGAGAAAGAAGACCATAAAAATATCTTCGTAAACCATAATCCCCAGGATCAGTTCCGTTTCCGGGTTGGCCGTCCGTTTCGCTTCGACCAGCAGCCTGGTCACGATGGCACTGCTGGAAACAGTGGTGATCCCGGCGACGGCCAGGGCAAACGGCCAGGAATGGAAAAAAACCCACCCCAACGCCAGACCGCGCAGAAAATTTAAACCGGTATAAATGCTGCCGCCCTTGATAATTGTCTTGCTGTTCCGGACGACTCCACTGATCGAAAATTCCAGGCCCAAATAAAAAAGCAAAAAGAGGACTCCCAGGCGGCTCAATAATTCGACTGATTCACTGTTTTGAATCAAGCTGAGATTTGTTCCCCAAAACTGCGGAGCGTTCGGGCCCAGGAAAATTCCCAGCAAAATGAGCAGAGGAATAGAACAGTATTTAATTTTTTTGGCGATCAGGATCGCCAGGCTGGCCAGAAGGAAAATAATGCTTAAGTTGACAAGCACAGATCACGCCCCTTTCCCCGTGGCCATTTCCTGGAATTGTTCGATGTTTCCCGCCTTCCCGGCAACAACGACGGTTTGCCCGGGGGCAAAAACAAAACCGGGGCCGGGATTGATGGCGGCGGTTTTTTTCTTTCCTTTTTGATCTTCTTCGAGAATGGCAATTACGGTGACGCCCAGGTTTTTGCGCAGGTGCAGGTCGCCGATGCTTTTTCCGGCTATCCGGGCATCCGGGGCTACTTTTAACCATTCAATGCGCAGCTCCGCAATGGCCATTTCGAGCTTTTCCAGCATTTTGGGCTGGTAAAAAGCTCCCCCGATAATAGAGCCGATTTGCCGCGCCTCCTGATCGGTCAGTGTAACCGAAAAGGCGGGTTCGCTTTCGTGCACCGGAAAGTAAAACAACTCCCGGTGGCCTTCGTCGTAAATGACCACCACCAC
>JBFMEJ010000138.1:0-5048 GCA_040753275.1 Bacillota bacterium | reverse complement strand
ATAATATACCTTTCTTAACATTCTTCCTGGACGAACAAACCGGAAAAGCCGGCATGACCACCCGTCTGGAAGCATTTGTCGACCTCCTGCGCCGCAGAAAACAAATCCGGCAGGCAGTTTAAAAACCGCAGGCAACAGCCGGAACCGGCTGGCAACGCCTTGCGGCGCCTGCGCCCAATTCTCAGGAAGGGGTTTTGATGAAAGCATATCTTGGCATTGATGTCGGATCGGTCAGCATAAATATTGTAATTATAAGCGAAACCGGAGAAATCCTGACCAGCCTTTACCTGCGTACCAGAGGCCGTCCAATCGAGGTTATCCAGGAAGGGTTAAAAAACGCCGCCCGTTCGCTGCCTGCAGGCCTGATCATAGCCGGCGCCGGAACCACCGGCAGCGGACGCTACCTGGCCGGTGTAATAATCGGAGCCGATGTTATCAAGAACGAAATTACCACCCATGCCGTGGCAGCTTCCATGCTGGTGCCCGACGTGCAAACAATCCTGGAAATAGGCGGCCAGGACTCCAAAATCATTATTTTGAGAGATGGAATCGTCACCGACTTCGCCATGAACTCCATCTGCGCCGCCGGGACAGGCTCTTTCCTGGATCAGCAAGCCAACCGTTTAAACATCCCCATCACTCAGTTTGGCGAACTGGCCCTGCAGTCTGAAAAGCCGGTGCGCATAGCCGGACGGTGCACGGTTTTTGCCGAGTCGGACATGGTGCACAAACAACAGATGGGGCACCGGATTCCGGATATCATTAACGGCCTCTGCGAAGCACTGGTGCGCAATTACCTCAATAACGTCGGCAAAGGCAAGGAAATCCTTCCCACAGTAGTCTTCCAGGGAGGTGTAGCAGCCAACCGCGGCATCCGGGCAGCCTTTGAAAGGGCGCTAAACCTGCCCGTTATCGTCCCCGAGTATTTTAACGTAATGGGCGCTATCGGCGCAGCCCAGCTGGCCAAAGAAACAGTAGTCAAAACCGGAAACACCATGTTCAAAGGGTTTGAAGTAACTGCCCTGCCTTTTCGAACCGGCAGCTTTGAATGCAACGGCTGCCCCAATGTATGCGAAGTAGTGGAAATCTACGAAGGAGACCGGGTTATCGGACGCTGGGGCAGCCGCTGTGGAAAATGGGACCTGGAAAATGCTTCTTAGCTCACTTCCCTTTTTCGCAACCTGCTTCCTACGCCGGCCGGAAAGCCACCACTACCCTCTCTCCGGCCGAAAACTTATCGCCTTCCTGCACCAGATGACCGGCCTTTACTTTTTGACCGATCAAATCGAAAGAAACCTGGTCCGGGTCAACGTCGACAATTCTCCCTAAAAGCCAGGGGCCTTCCGCCAGCTCCACCAGACCCAAAACGTAAGGCGCCTCAAAGCCTTCCGGCGGGACACGGACAATAGTATAGGTGCGCACTTCGCCTGCGCCTTTAAACTCAACAATTTCCAGGTTTTCACCGGCACACTCAGAGCATACTTTCTTCGGAGGAATGGTATAAGCGCCGCACTCCAGGCACTTTAAGCCCACCAGTTTATCTTTTTTGAGCGCCTCGTAAAAATCTTGATAGGTAAGTTTGTACTCCATGTTCTTTTTCAACTCCTTAAGCTCTTAGAATAACATTGGCAATAGTACAGGCGTCTCCACCCAAAGTATCGGTCATCCCTATTTTTGCTCCTTCTACCTGCCTCTCGCCGGCCTCACCGCGCAACTGCTTGACGACCTCATAAACCTGAGCCACTCCTGTGGCGCCAATGGGATGCCCCTTTGCTTTCAGGCCGCCAGAAGGATTAATAACAACCTTGCCGCCGTAAGTAGTTTCAGCTTTTTCCACTGCTTCGCTTCCCTTGCCGAACTCAAAAAAGCCCAATCCTTCCGAAGCAATGATCTCGGCAATGGTAAAACAATCGTGCAGCTCACATACATCTATATCCTTTGGCGTCAGGCCGGCCATATCATAAGCCATTTTCGCCGAAATTTCCCTTGCCTTAAAACGGGTGATATCCTTCTGGTTATGCAAAGGGCCGGCTGAAGCCTGTCCTACACCTGCAATATAGACCGGCCTGGGCGTAATTTTCTTTGCTGCTTCCGCAGAAGCCAGGATTATGGCCGCCGCTCCGTCGGAAAACGGGCAGCAGTCATAAAGCTGCAGGGGATCACACACAACCATACTGGACAAAACATCGTCAATGGTGATTTCTTTGCGAAACTGAGCTTTCGGGTTATGCACTCCGTGCTTATGGTTTTTAACAGCCACCATGGCCATTTGCTCTTTCAATTTGGGCAAAGGAACACCGTATTTTTTCGCATAAAGGTGCGCCGCCATGGCAAATACGGCCGGAAAAGTAACTCCCGTACCGCCTTCGTAACGGCTGTCGCTGCCCATCTGAAAGGTCCGCGTGGCATAAGAAGTGCCCATAACAAGTGCCCTTTCCGTACCGCCGGCCATAACAACATCACAGGCACCTGAAGCCACCCAGATAAAAGCTTCTCTTACAGCCAGGGCCCCTGAAGCACAAATGCCTTCTACTCTGGTAGCCGGCACATTAGGCAACCCGATGTCTGCGGCAGCAAAGGCGGCCATTCCGATTTGTCCCTCTTCAAATCCTCCTAAAACATTTCCCAAAAAAAGTGACTGAATATCCCTGGGTTTGAGTCCGGCATCCGCAATTGCATCCATTGCAGCTTCAGAAAACATCTCAATGTTACTCTTTTGGGACTTGCCAAAAGATGTCATCCCTACTCCCACTACTGCTACTTCCCGCATACTACCCCTCCTTAATAGTTTCAATGAACAATACTCTTTCTGGTATTCTTCACGTTAATGTCTTTCCCTTTTCTTGTTAAAAAATTTTCAAAGAAGGAATCCAAAAGCAGGTCATAGAATTTTATTAACAACAACAAATGGTTAAAGGGAGTTGAGATAGATGAATAAAGAAATAAAAAGCCGCCTCCAGAAATGGCGGGAAGAAAGAGATAAAATAAAAGACCGGCCGGTAAAATTCACTACAGTATCAAATCTCCCCGTAAACGACCTTTACACACCGGTCGACCTGGAAGATTTTGATTACCTGCGCGACCTGGGTCTGCCCGGTGAATACCCTTATACCCGCGGCGTCCAGCGCAATATGTACCGGGGGCGCCTCTGGACCATGCGCCAGTTTGCCGGGTTTGCAACCGCCAGGGAATCCAACGAGCGGTACAAGTTCCTCCTGGAAAAAGGACAAACGGGGCTTTCGGTGGCTTTCGACATGCCCACTATAATGGGGTTTGACTCCGATCACCCGCGGGCTTTGGGCGAAGTTGGCCGGGTAGGTGTGGCCATCGATTCCCTGGCCGATATGGAGGTCCTCTTTAGCGGTATTCCCCTGGATAAGGTAAGTACATCCATGACCATCAACGCCCCGGCCGCCGTTATCTGGGCCATGTACATAGCTACAGGAGAAAAACAGGGTGTACCGTCGGAAAAGCTGACCGGCACCATCCAAAACGATATTTTAAAGGAATACATCGCCCAGAAGTCATGGATCTTTCCGCCCGGCCCTTCGATGCGCCTGATTACCGATATCTTTGCCTTTGCCTCACGACACGTACCGAAATGGAACACCGTAAGCATCAGCGGTTATCATATCCGCGAAGCCGGGTCCACCGCCGTGCAGGAACTGGCTTTCACCCTGGCCGACGGGTTTGCTTATGTAGAGGCAGGAATTGCCGCCGGGCTTAACGTCGATGATTTTGCACCTAGGCTATCCTTCTTCTTCAATTCCCACGTCGATTTCTTTGAGGAAATCGCCAAGTACCGCGCCGCCCGCCGCATCTGGGCCCGCCGCATGAAAGAAAAATACGGCGCCAAAGACCCCCGCTCCTGGCTTTTGCGCTTTCATACTCAGACCGCCGGTTGCAGTTTAACCGCCCAACAGCCCGAAAACAACATCATCCGCACCGCTTTCCAGGCACTGGCGGCAGTCCTCGGCGGCACTCAGTCCCTGCACACCAACTCCATGGATGAAGTGCTGGCCCTGCCTACGGAAAAAGCGGTCCAGATTGCCCTGCGCACCCAGCAGATCATTGCCTATGAAACCGGCGCGGCCAACGTCATTGACCCCCTGGCCGGCTCCTACTTTATCGAATCACTAACCAATAAGATGGAAGAGGAAGCCGAAAAATACTTCGCTGAAATTGAACGGCGGGGTGGCGTGCTGGCAGCTATCGAACAAAACTTCTTCCAGCAGGAAATTGCTGACGCCGCTTATATATACCAGCGGGCCATCGACACTAAAGAAAGAATCCAGGTGGGGGTCAACGAGTTCGTCGACCCGAACGAAACACTAGACATCGAACTTTTAAAAATCGATCCCCAAATCGAAAAAGACCAGGTAACCAGAGTTAAAAAACTGCGTGAAACCAGGGACAACATTCGTGTCCGGGAAACTCTGGAGAACCTGCGCCGGGCAGCCGAAGGCACCGAAAACCTGATGCCTTACATCCTGGACGCGGTTAAGGCTTACACCACCGAAGGAGAAATCATTCAGGTTTTGCGCGAAGTATTTGGCGAGTATAAAGAGAAACCAACTTTCTAAAAACAGGAGGATAAAGATAAATGGCGGAAAAAAAGATCAGAGTTTTAGTAGCCAAACCGGGTCTGGACGGGCACGACCGCGGCGCCAGGGTAATCGCCCGGGCACTCAGGGACGCCGGTATGGAAGTAGTCTATACCGGTCTGCACCAGACGCCGGAACAAATTGTAGAAGCAGCCATCCAGGAAGACGTCGACATGGTGGGCTTAAGCATCCTGTCTGGAGCCCACATGACCCTCTTCCCCCGCGTCTGCGAACTTTTAAAAGAAAACAAAGCCGAAGATATCATCGTCATGGGCGGCGGTACCATTCCGGATGAAGATATAAAAGAACTGAAACAAAAGGGCTGGGCCAGAGAAATCTTTACGCCGGGCACCCCGCTGGACGTCATCGTAGACTGGATCCGCTCCCAGGTGGGGACAGTACAATAAGCAGTAAGCTATCAGCCGTCAGCTGTCAGAAGGAGAT
>JBFMEJ010000137.1:0-5048 GCA_040753275.1 Bacillota bacterium | reverse complement strand
ACCCTGGCCAGGACACCGGGGTTATTTTCTACCAGAACCGCAAGGGTATGCCGCATATGAAAAACCTCCTAATTTATCCTAACATCTTGTTCAACGAGCCGCCAGGAGGAACCATGGGAAACACATTTTCTTCCCTCTCCACAACAAAATCAATCAATACCGGCTTGCTGGATTTTATGGCCCGTTCGATGGCAGGAGCCACCTCCGCCGGTTCGGTTACCTTGATTCCTTCCGCGCCATATGCCCCAGCCAGTTTAACGAAGTCCGGGTTAGACAGCTCGGTGTGAGAATAACGACGGTTGTAAAAAAGTTCCTGCCACTGACGCACCATGCCGAGGAAACCGTTATTTAAAATGGCTACTTTTATCGGCAGATCATAGTTAACTGCCGTTGCCAGTTCTTGAATGTTCATCTGGATGCTGCCGTCGCCGGCAATATCAAAAACCAGCGCATCGGGGCAACCGATCTTGGCGCCGATAGCCGCCGGCATGCCGTAACCCATAGTACCCAGTCCACCGGAAGAAATAAAAGTGCGAGGTCTGGTAAACCGGTAGTACTGGGCCGCCCACATCTGATGCTGCCCTACATCGGTGGCAATTATCGCCTCCCCGCCGGTGAGCCGGTAAATCTCCTCGATTATAAACTGCGGCTTGAGGCCATTGCCTGTACAGTAGGAAAGAGGGTACTCCTTCTTCCAGAGCTCAATTTTCTCCTGCCAGGCAGAAGCAATCCTCGGTTCCAAATAAGTAATGAGCCGGGTTAAAACCCTTTTTACATCTCCTCTGACGGAGACATCTACCCGCACATTTTTCCCTATTTCCGCCGGATCGATGTCAATATGAATAATTTTAGCCATCGGCGCAAAACAACCCAAATCGCCGGTCACCCTATCGTCAAAGCGGGCCCCCACGGCAATCAGGAGATCACATTCGCAAACAGCATAGTTGGCGTACTTGGTGCCATGCATCCCCAGCATTCCCAGAGAAAGGGGATGGGTGCCGGGAAAGCCTCCTAAACCCATCAGGGTGGTAGCTACCGGCGCCACCAGCAACTCAGCCAGCCGGCGCAGTTCCTCATGAGCACCCCCAGTAATCACCCCGCCTCCCGCATAAATCACCGGGCGCTGGGACTGGGCAATGGCCCGGGCCGCCTCTTTGATTTGCTGTTCATCCCCGTCCAGCACCGGCCGGTAGCCGGGCAGGTTCACTTCGCCGGGTTCCTTATAATCAGCCTTTCCACCGGAAACATCCCGCGGAATATCAATCAGCACCGGTCCCGGACGGCCGGTAGTAGCAATATAGAAAGCCTCTTTCACCACCTGAGCCAGTTCCCCCGGGCTTTTAACCAGATAACTGTGTTTGGTAATGGGTAGGGTAATACCGGTAATATCCGCCTCCTGGAACGAGTCCCGGCCCAGTAGCGAGGAAGGCACCTGGCCGGTAAGGGCCACCAGCGGCACCGAATCCATGTAGGCGTTGGCAATACCGGTAACCAGGTTGGTCGCCCCGGGACCGGAAGTAGCCAGACATACCCCCGCCCGCCCGGTGGCCCGGGCATAACCGTCGGCAGCATGTGCCGCCCCCTGCTCATGCCTGGTTAAGATATGCCGGATGCTGGAATCATAAAGAACATCGTAAACGGGCAGCAGCACTCCGCCCGGATAACCGAAAATAACTTCTACCCCTTCTGCTTCTAAGCTTTTAACCAGGATCTCCGCCCCGGACAACTGCAATCCATATCCCTCCCCACTCTGAAAATTAACTCCTTTTCGCCATCGCAAAGCCTCAGGCAAAGCAATCTTCCCTTCTGCATGGAGATTGCTTTAAGGCTTCGCCCTCGCAATGACACTTTTTCGACAGTATCTACTTCAAGACAGCACCGCTGCCGGCCGAGGTCACCCGGGCTGCATAACGGCTCAGGTACCCCTTCTTAACCCGGGGTTCCGGCGGACGCCATCCGGCCAGACGGGCCGCAATTTCTGTTTCATTTAAAGCAACGTTCAGAGCATGTGCGGGGATATCAATCTCAATAATATCGCCATCCTGCAAAACAGCCAGAGGCCCGCCCTCAGCCGCCTCCGGCGAAATATGGCCGATGGAAGCGCCCCGGGTGGCACCGGAAAAACGTCCGTCAGTCAAAAGAGCCACATCCTTATCCATACCCAGCCCGGCTAAAGCAGCAGTCGGAGTCAACATCTCCCGCATGCCCGGTCCCCCTTTGGGACCTTCATAACGGATTACCACTACATCACCCTTGTTAATTTTGCGGTCTTTAATGGCCTGAACAGCTTCCTCTTCCGAATCGAAGACGCGCGCTGGCCCCCGGTGGGTCAGCATCTCCGGCGCCACCCCCGATTTCTTCACCACTGCACCGCCGGGCGCCAGGTTACCCCGCAGAATGGCAATACCACCCGTAGGGCTGTACGGGTCATCAACACTGCAGATCACATCACGGCGAAAAACTTCCCGTCCCCGGATGTTCTCACCAACGGCTTGACCGGTCACTGTACGGGCTGCTAAGTTAATCAAATCTTTTTTGGCCAGTTCGGCCATTATAGCCTGAATACCGCCGGCCTCGTCCAAATCCTGCATAAAGTAAGGACCGACCGGGCTCAGCCGGCACAGGTTCGGCGTTCGTTCACTCACCACGTTTACATGATCCAGGGGAATGTCCACCCCCGCCTCGGCAGCAATAGCCGGGAGATGCAGCACCGTGTTGGTTGAACAGCCCAAAGCCATATCAACAGCAAGCGCGTTATCAAAAGCAGCAGCAGTCATAATATCCGCCGGGCAGATGTTTTCCTGCACCAGCTTCATTATCTGGACGCCGGCCAGTTTGGCCAGACGGCGGCGGGCCGCCGATACCGCCGGAATCGTTCCGTTTCCGGGCAGCGCCATGCCCAGCGCCTCGGTAAGACAGTTCATCGAATTGGCGGTAAACATACCGGCGCAGGAGCCGCACCCGGGGCAAGCCGCTTCTTCTATGGCGGCCAGTTCTTCCAGGGTTATTTTGCCGGCGTAAAAGGAGCCAACCGCCTCAAAAAGGTTGCTTAAAGAAATGTTTTCACCACGGTAACGGCCGGCCAGCATGGGGCCGCCGCTGACCACTATAGCCGGTATGTTCAGCCTGGCAGCAGCCATCAGCATGCCCGGCACCACTTTGTCGCAGTTGGGAATCAGCACCAGGCCGTCAAAAGGATGCGCCTCCGCCATAACTTCAATGCAGTCGGCAATCAATTCCCGGCTGGCCAGCGAATACTTCATCCCGGTGTGGTTCATGGCTATCCCGTCGCAAATGGCAATGGTCGAGAACTCAACAGGGGTACCGCCTGCCAGTCTGATCCCGGCTTTTACTGCTTCCCCGATATCTCTTAAATGGATATGACCGGGCACAATTTCATTATAGGAGTTTACCACGCCAATTATAGGGCCTTCCAGTTCCCTGTCGATCCAGCCCAGTGCCTTAAAAAGAGATCGGTGGGGAGCCTTTTCGATACCTTGCTTCATTACATCGCTGCGCAATCTAACCACTCCATTACTTTTACTTTAAAATAATATTATTCGCTATGGCACGAACAGGCACAGGCTGCAGACGCTTCCTCAGGATAAATCAGCGGCCCGTCGACTCTGGTTAACTCACGAAAGGCCGTAATCAATTCCCAGGTCATCTCGCCCGGCCTGCCGGTCCCAATCGGCCGCCCGTCTACCTTTACGGTAGGAATTACTTCTGCTGCCGTACCGGTCATGAAACACTCGTCGGCAGTATAAACATCATGCAGGGTAAACAGCTTTTCCTCCACCGGAATACCTTTTTGACGGGCAATTTCCATCACAGCATTGCGGGTAATTCCTTCCAGAATACCGGCGTAGGATGGAGGTGTAATCAATATCCCGTTTTTTACGATAAAAATATTATCTCCAGTAGCCTCGGCCACATAGCCCTCGGAATTAAGCATAATGGCCTCCGGCACCCCGGCTAAATTGGCCTCAATCTTGGCATAGATATTATTAAGGTAATTTAACGACTTCACCCGCGGGTTGCAGGCTTCGGCAATGTTCCGCCGGGTAGATACGGTAACCACTTCCAAGCCCTTTTCGTACAGCTCATCCGGATAAAGTTGAATGGTAGCCGTAATACAGAAAACAGTGGGTTTCGGGCACTTCAGCGGGTCAAGACCCAGATCACCGACTCCCCGGGACACCACCAGGCGGATATAGGCATCCCGTTGATTATTGCGCCGCAAGGTCTCCAACACCACCTCCTGCATTTCCGCCTTGGAAAGCGGTATCTGCAACATAATGGTTCTGGCAGATTCATAAAGGCGGTCCAAATGTTCACCAAGCTTAAATACCCTACCGCAATAAGCCCTTATTCCCTCAAAAACACCGTCTCCGTAAAGCAATCCGTGGTCAAAAACAGAAACTACCGCCTGCTCCTCCGGCACAAATTCACCATTTAAAAAAATAATTAAACCCATAAGTCACCCTCCTGACCAAATTTAATTTCCAAACCAGGGTACAAAAATCGTTACTTCCCGGCAGTATAATAAAATAAAAACAACCCCTGCGCCCGGCAGCCTTCTTTAACCTGCCAGGGACGAGAGGTCAAACCTTGCGCGGTACCACCCTGCTTGCTTCTTTACAAATAGAAGCCTCTTCAACGCGCTAAAACAGAGCGCAAGCATTGATAACGGGCGCCAAGCCCGGCCAGGCTTACCTGGTACTATTCCTCTTCAGCCGGCAACTTCAGGGTGACATCCAGACCTGCACCCATGCACCGGTTTCCAGCTCCACCGGCTCTCTGTGGCAGAAATACAGGCATTTATCCCTTTCATAGTTGTTCTCTTATTTAACTTGTAAACAAATATACAAAAATCCTGATGAAGTGTCAAGAATTTTTTTCTGTATTGTGTGTTTTCCGTATTGCTGCTCCCGGATACTGAAATCAAAAGCAGGATTTCTGAATTAAGTTGCCGAATATAAAGTGAACAAGCTAAGAAAAAGGGAGAGGGTAACATGACTGAAAGCAAGACAGAAACCAAAAAAAAG
>JBFMEJ010000136.1:0-5061 GCA_040753275.1 Bacillota bacterium | reverse complement strand
TGTGAATCAATTTGATTTTTGATTTTAACACCAATTACTCCTGGTTCAAGGGGGGTGTATAATTCGAAGTCACCTAATTCAGGAAAAGCCGCTGTAAGTTTGTATTTTACCATATCTCTGGTATTTATTGGGATTAAAGCCAGTTGTTTAATTTTTTCGGGTAGTTCTGGTTCGGGGGGAATGTTATCGGTGGCTAGTTCGCTGTATGGCTTAAAAGCAAACTGTGTCCCTATTTCCCTTACTTCTTCTAATTTTGGGAGAACCTTTTCGCGTATGTATTCACTATAATTTCCCATTTTATCTTCTATGTAGATGTTTGCAATCCATGGTTTTTGAGGATCAGGCCATACACGAACCCTACCGATATCTTGAAAATTGGTTTCAATAAAAGTTTGGTAGTAAAGTCTTGTTCCCATCAAGTTTCACCTCCTCCCGGAATGAATTTATTGGGTGGTAGTGAAAAGATTCGACGCGGGAGGGGGTTTCCCCTCCGGGGAATGAGAATTTTGGTTACGGAGGTGGGAAGGTATGAGGAGAAAAAAGCGCCTGGCTGGGGCGGAGCAGCTCGCCCTGTTCAGCGAAGAGGAGATTAATTACAGGCCGGCTGTTGATGTTCTCCAGGAGTGCGTAAAGAAAATTGACGAGCTAACCGCGGAGGTCCGCCGGCTGGCCCAGGTCCAGGAGCAAAAGATTGTTTACCTCCCCCGCCCCCGCAAACCCCGGGCCACCGACCAGGCGGCGGTAGAATACCTGGCCAGGATCTTCGAGCGGGAGCCCCGCCGGTCAGTGGCAAGCGCGATAAAAGAGCTCAGAGAAAAGGCAAATGAATATGGCTGGCGCTTGGGTAGCGATGCCAGTCTTTACCGTCTGGTGAAGAAGATTTGTTGAGGAGGTTTGATAAATGGATGGTTACAAAATGGGAGAAATATCAACTTGTGCTTATCTGGTAGTAAGGGGCAAGCCTTTGGCCCTGGTGGATGTTCCAAAGAAATGGCTGGATGAGGCAATTAATATAGCAACTAACAGATATGGCCTGAAAGTGCATATAGAGGATTTTGATGAAGGTACAGCTTTTCTTTTTATGTATAAATACCCACATATTCTGGAAGTAATTAAGGCCGTCTATAAAAAGCCGGAGACAGTTTTTGCTCACTGGGTTTGGGGCAAGTTATTTGGTTATGAGGAAGCTGCCATAGCAGATTATATTGCAAAGAAAACAGGATAAAAAAGTGCAGGCGCCTGGTACGGCTGGTCTTACTTTTCCTTACCAAAAAGTCCTTTACATATTTTACATAGCCTGGTAATTGACCCGTTATGTAGAAAAGTTCCGCCGTATTCAGGTGGTTCAAGTGGACGGCCACAATTGTCGCAATATTTTTGCTGGTCATCGTCGGGAGGCGGTACAGCAGAAGTAGTTCGTTCGTCGGCCACGGCTTCACCTCCTCTCTGGTTGAGGGGTAACAACATAACAGGCGCCTGCAATTTTCTTAATTCTGCACCAGGAACCATTAACCTTTTTTGGAGGGTAGGTAACTAGACAATGCGCAAAAAGAAAGGAGATGCTTGCGAAAGACAGCTTACGATATTCGACTTAATTAAGGAAGATGAAGAAAAGACCGCCCCGGCGCCCGGCAGCATGGACATTGGGAACCGGCTCAAGAACGAGCTGAGCGAGGGTTTAAGGAGGTGTATGCTATCGCGTTACGAGGTTGCGGCAAGAATGAGTGAGTTGGTTGGTGCGGAAATCACGAAAAGCCAGTTGGATTCATGGACTGCGGAAAGCAAGGAGTACCACCGGTTCCCGGCCGAATACCTGCCGGCGTTCTGCGCAGTCACGGGGCATAAAGAACCATTGAGAATTATGGCGCGGATGATCAAATGTTATTTACTTGAAGGCAAAGAAGCGCTCATGGCCGAACTGGGCCAGATCGACCAGATGCGGCGGGAGCTGGCCAAGAGGGAGAAAGCGGTGCGCAATCTATTGGAAAGGTTGGGCGCGTGAAACTGGCCCGGGCGGAAGGAGGGTCGGAGTGAAGGAAGTTTGGTTGACCACCGGCGAGGTGGTAGAGTTGGTTGGGATATCAAGACAAGCGGTACTTAAAAAAATCACCGCTGGTGAATGGCAATGTAAGCAGGAGAAAATGGCCGCCGGCGGCGGCCGGGGGGGCGTGGGCTACCTGGTGGCGCTATCTTCCCTGCCCGCCCCGGCCCGGCAGAAATACTACCGGTGGTACGGGACGCCTGAAGAGGGTCCGGCGCCCGCTCCGCAGGTTGCCCCGGAGGAGGATAAACCTTCCGGCGGGTGCCGGATCAACCCCGCCGAGGTAAAGGCCCTGGTGGGGGAAAAGAAGTTCAATGAGCTGATGGCCGAGGCGGAGCGAAAAGCGAAAGCGGTCAAAGAAGCCCTGGCCCTGCCGGAGGATAAGCAAAAAGTCGGGCGGATGGAGGAAATCGCTGCCCGCTATGGAGCGGACCTGGTTACTTTATACCGGTGGATCGCGAAGTACCAGAAGGGAGGTACGCTGGCGCTGATGAGGAAGCTGCCCAGGCTGGGGGTGGGCACGGTGCGCCGGTCCATGGACGAAGATCAGGAGCGTTTCGGGCGCAAATTATATCTTCAGCTGACCAAGCCGACCGCGGCGCAGGTATATAAAAAGCTTAAAAAGTTCTGCGAAAGGCAGGGACTGTCCTGCTGCTCCCGGGCCACCTTCTATCGGTTTATTGACGACCTGGAGAAGTACGAGCCGGATCTGGTCTGCCTGGCCCGCGAGGGCGAAGAGGAATATATGAAAAAATTTGCCATCAAAGCCACCCGCAAGGAGCCGGATTACGTGAACGAGGTCTGGGAGGGGGACCACCACAAGCTGGACGTTTTTATTAAATATAACGGCCGGCCGGTGCGCCCCTGGCTGACCGTCTGGATGGACGTTTGCTCCCGGGTGGTGGCCGGCTTTACGGTGAGCATCCAGGCTAACGGTCAGACCATCGCCCTGGCCACTAGGTACGCCGTTTTGCCAAAGGTGCGCGCGGGCTGGGACGGGCCGGTCTCCAGGGCGATGGCCGCGGCGCTGGAGGGCCTGGGCTGGGAGCCGGCAGAGCTGCGGGAGAAAGCCGGCGACCCCCTGCCCTTCTTCGGGCTGCCGAAGACGCTGTATATCGACAACGGCGAGGACTATAAAGCAAAGCTCAAGCAGGGCAAAAAGTGCGAGGGTTGGGAGTACGGCCGGGAGATGCGCAGCGTCTGCGAGCTGCTGCATATCCAGGCGCTCTTCTGCACGAAGTACAGCCCGTGGGCCAAGGGCCACTGCGAACGGTGGTTCGGGACATTCACGGATCAGTTCACGCGCTATTTGCCGGGTTATTGCGGCAGCGATAATGAGGAGCGCCCCCCGGACCTGGACGAAAAGGCCCTGGCGGAGGCCGATTTGCTCTTGAATCTGGAAGAGCTTTGCAAACTCATTGAAATGTACCTTTGGGAATACCACAATACGGAGCACTCCACTCTCGGAATGACGCCGCTGGAAAAGTACCTTTCCACCCCGAAGGTGCGGGAAGAAATGCCGGATCCCCGGGCGTTCGACATCTGCCTGATGGACGTGGAGAGGGCGAAGGTGACGGCCAGCGGCATCCAGCGGTTTGGGACCGTCGGCAGGCCGCGCTGGTACAAGAGTGAAGCCCTGGACGGCCTGGTCGGGCAGTGGGTGGTCATCCGCTATGATCCCAACCGGATCGGGGAGATCCTGGTTTTTTCCGCAAAGACCGGAGACTACATCTGCACTGCCACTAACACGGAGCTCCTGGCCTGGGGGGCCAGCAAGAAAGACGTGGAGCAATTTTGCCGGCGCCGGGCGGCGCGCAAGAAGGCCCTTAAAGAAAGGCTGAAAGAGATCCGGGCCGATTTGCCCGGCGAGGTGGCCCAGCGCAAGTCCGCCGGGGTGGTCATGGCCACCGGGAAAAACGTGGAAGCGAAGCCGCAAACGCCGATGATCACCGGTATGGAGCGGGCGGCCCGGGCCAGGCGGGAGGCGAAAACCCGGCCGGAAGGGCCGAAAGCAGGGCCGGCGGCCGCCCGGAACAGGTTTGACGAGTATATCCGGAACGCCGGAAACAAGTAATTTTAAAAGGAGGATTACGGAATGGCTGAGGTTCTGGAAATGAATAACGCCAAGGTGATGCCGGGGCCGGACTGGTCCAAAGAAAGAAGGCTTTTGTGGAAGCTCCTTTACGAGGAGGGGGCAAAGCAGGAAGACGTGGCGCGCGCCATTGGCAAATCGCGGACGGCGGTTTCTTTGTACGCGCGCAACGTGAGCCCGGAAAGGGAAGAATTTCGGAAAAAGGTTCGGGAGTACCTGAAAAGCATTAACTATTGGGAAGAGGACGCGGAGGAAGCCGGGCCGCAGCGGATTATTACCGATCCAGCGGAAATTGGCTTTATTGAGACAGACGATTACCGCCGGGTGGTTGGGGTGTGCGAGATGAGCGCCCGCCACCGGGAATTTGGGATCGTGATCGGCGCCCCGGGAACGGGGAAAACAAGAAGCCTGGAAAAGTACCTGGAAAGCAACCCGGAAGCGGTGCTGGTGACCTGCGATGAAATGAGCACAGTAAAAAGCGTTTTAATCGATACGGCGGAGGCGCTGGGGATCCCGGCCTGGGGGAGCGCCGCCGCCATCGCCCGCAGAATTGTCCGGGAATTACAAAATAGGCCGCGCCTTTTGCTTTATGACGAGGCGGATATGCTCAAAAGGACAAGCTTGCTGGAAGCGCTGCGGGGAATCTACGACAAGGCCCGGACCGTGGGCGTGGTGCTTTGCGGCAACCAGACCCTGGCCCAGCGGATTATGGAGATGGCGGAGGACCGGCCAGAGCTGGCCCGGATCAAGGACCGGGTGGGGGTTTACGTCAAACTGCGGGGGCTTTCGGCGGAAGAGGCTGAACGATACCTGGCGCGGGTAAATTTGACCCCTGGGGCGAAGAAGATGCTTGTTGAAGTGGGGCGCAAAAGGGGCATCCGGCGGTTGGCAAAGGCCGTAGGGAGGTTACTGGAAGTGACCCGGGGAG
>JBFMEJ010000135.1:0-5062 GCA_040753275.1 Bacillota bacterium | reverse complement strand
TCCGGGGAAATATCCGCCCGGGAAGCTTTTTTGCTGGGCTTCGCCCTGGCCATGGACTCCTTTGGCGCCGGTTTTGCCGCCTGCTTGCTGGGCTTTGATCTCGTTCTTACCGCTGCTCTGGTAGGCATCGGGCACATTTTGCTGACCTACCTCGGCCTGCTCGCCGGGCGGGGGTTCAGCACCACCTGGCTGGGGAAGCAGTTCTCCGTCCTGCCGGGCTGCATCCTGATCCTCCTGGGGCTGGCAAAGCTCTGGTGAGGCGGCAGGAAAACGCCTGCCGGCGGAGAACTAAAAATTTGAGGTGGTTCTTTGTGTTTTTCCGGCGCAGAAGTAGAATCAGCCTTCCACCGGTTCTATTTCTGCTGCTCGTTCTGCTCCTGGTGTCCGGCGCCGGCCGCGCCGCCAGGGCTTTTTACCCTCTTTTCTACCGGGAAATAATTTTTCACTACGCGCGGGAATATAATCTCGACCCCTATCTGATCGCCGCCATCATCAAAACGGAAAGCAATTTTAACCCCCGGGCCGCCTCCCCCAAAGGGGCCCTGGGGCTAATGCAGGTAATGCCGAAAACGGGTCAATGGGTGGCCGAAGAGATGGGACAGGCCGTTTTTGATCCGGAGCAGCTTTTTGATCCCGAAACCAATATCCGCTTCGGGGCATGGTATCTGGCCGATCTCTCCCGGGAATTTCAAGGCGATCCGGTTCTGGTGCTGGCGGCGTACAACGGCGGGCGCAGCAACGTCAAAAGGTGGCTTGCCGGCGAGGGCCGGACCCGGATCAAAAACATCGACCGGGTACCCTTCCCGGAAACCAGGCAATTTATCCGGAAGGTACTCTGGAACTACAAGGTGTACAGGTTTTTATACCGTCAACCTTTCTCGCTCCGCTTTCCAATTTTTCCCGCCGGTAATGGGAAAAAGGCGGACAGATTGAAATCCTTTAGCTATTTGTCTGGGGGAAGAAAAAATGCCGGATGAAATTTTGCGGGACGTAATCAAAGGCGCCTTTTACGGTGCGGCCGTCGGCGACGCCCTGGGCGGTCCGGCAGAGCTGCTGAGCGCCGAGGAAATCCAGGAAAAATACGGCGTCCTTAAGGAGATGACCGGGGGCGGATGGCTCAACCTCGAACCCGGGGAATACACCGACGATACCGAAATGATTATTGCCGTAGCAAAGGGAATCCTGGCCAACCCTTATTCCCCGGTGGAGGAAATCGGACGGGCCTTCATCCGCTGGTACCAGTCCGGGCCAAAGGACATCGGCAACACCACCCTGATGTCCTTCCGCAACTACCTGCGCCTGGGGAACTGGCCCGAAGCCGCGAAATTAACCGCCAAGACCCTTAACAAACTGGACAGCAACGGAGGACTGATGCGGACGCTTCCGGTAACCTTCGGCTACTGGGGCAACCTTCCCGCCATGGCCAAATGGGCGGCCAAAATCTGCGCCATGACGCATTACAGTCAGGAAGGCGTCACCTGCTGCCTTTTTTACAACCTTCTTGTTTACTTCGCCGGCCAGAGGAAGGGCTCCAAAAGAGAAATGATTACCCGGGCCCTGAGTGAGACGGACCGGTTCTGCAAAATGCTTGACCTGCACCCGACAAAATTCTTCTGGCACACCATTCACCACATTCAAAAAGGAGCGCCCGCGGTAATCCCCCGCGGAAACGCCCTGGACACGCTGGCCGCTTCCCTGCAAAGCTTTCTGCATACGGACAGTTTTGAAGAAGCGCTGGTGGAAGTGGTCAACCGCGGCGACGACACCGACACCGGCGGCACGGTCACTGGCGGCCTGGCCGGCGCCTATTACGGCTATTCGGCCATCCCCTCCCGCTGGCTGGCGGCGCTGAAAAAAACGGCGGCAATTGATGACATTATCGAAGCATTCTGCCGCCTCCTTGAAACTGGCTGAAAAAAATACCCGCCGGGAAAAAGGCGGGCATGCAAAAGAGGGGGTATAAGGCTCAAAAAATTAAGGAGCGTAATTTATACCATATGTTCATAACTATGATAAACCAATTTAAACCCTATGTCAATAAAAAATTTGCCCGTACTGCAAGAGACATGACCAAAGTCGAAAGGAGGCATTACCATGAAAGGCAACGTAAAATCCTTCAATATTGATGAATTGGCAGATTATTTTGACCGGATTGATACCCGGGAACTAGAATGGGAAGATCCAGATTGAAAATTTGAGCGCCCTGAAACGGTATAAACAAAAAATTAATGCCCCTATATCTGGGGCATTTGGCATATCCGGTGGTGCCGGAGACCGGACTTGAACCGGTACGGAGGTAAACCTCCGAGGGATTTTAAGTCCCTTGCGTCTGCCTGTTCCGCCACTCCGGCCTGCACACTTATTTTATCACGGCAGTGGCGGACTGTCAATCAAACCGCGATGTTTTCCTACCCCTTTGGCCGGAAGGCAAGGGAAACCAGGTAGCCGAAGACCACCGCGGCGGTTATCCCGGCCGCCGTGGCCGCCACGCCGCCGCTGAAGACGCCTAGAAGGCCTTTTTCCTGAACGCCGGCGATTGTCCCCTGGGCAAGTAAATGGCCAAAGCCGGTCAAAGGAACCGTTGCTCCCGCCCCGGCCCAGTCCACCAGCGGCCCGTATACGCCCAGGGCGCTTAAAATCGCCCCGCCGGTCACAAATCCTACCAGAATGTGGGCCGGGGTAACCTTATAACTGGTCAGGTCCATGAGGAGCTGGGCGACTACGCACAACAAACCGCCCACCAAAAAAGCCTTGAGAAAAATCATCAACCAGCCCTCCATTTTCCCAGACGGCACGATGGTGCCGCAGATTTAATTTCTATTTACAACAGGATGATTATCCTTTACGCTTCAATCACCACACCGTGGGCAATGGCCGGAATGGTTTCCCCTTGCTGCGTCGTGGTGGGGCTTAAAAGCGCCCCGGTCGCCACCCCGAAGAAACGTTTGAGGCGTCCCGCCTTCATTTCCTGGAGCAAATGGCCGCAGGTAACCACCGCCACGCAGGCGCAGCCGCTCCCTCCGGCGTGGGTGTCCTGCTCGGGAGAAAAAATAATTGCTCCGCAGTCCGTATAGCGATTGGCGATGTCGTAGCCTTTTTGCTGCAGCAATTTCACCGCCAGTTCGCGCCCATAGACGCCCAGGTCGCCGGTAACAAAAAGGTCGTAGTAATCGGGGTGCCTGCCCGTGTCCAGCAGGTGCCGGGCAATGGTGTCCGCCGCCGCCGGGGCCATCGCCGCCGGCATATCCATTGGATCTCCCTGCCCGAGGTCGAGTACTTTTCCGATCGTCGCGTGGGTAACCCGGGGACCCTGCCCCTGGCGGGCCAGCACCATGGCCGCCGCCCCGGTGACCGTCCAGGTATTGTGCAGCGGGCGCTGCACCCCCTGCTCCGTGGGGTAACGGTACTGCCGTTCGGCGGTGGCATAATGGCTGGACGAACCAACCAGCACGTAGTCGGCAAACCCGCCGTCGATCAGCATGGCGCCCAGCGCCATACTCTCATACATGGTCGAACAGGCGCCGTACAGCCCCAGAAACGGGATCCCCAAGTCGCGGGCGACGAAATTGGCGCTGATGATCTGGTTCAAAAGATCGCCGGCCAGCATGCAGTCAAAACTTTGCGGAGCTAAACCGGCCCTTTGGATAGCCGTCTGCATAACCTCCATCAACATGCGCCGCTCGGCCTTTTCCCAGGTCTGCTCGCCGTAGTAATTATCGCCGACCACTTTGTCAAACGTGTGCGCCAGCGGCCCCTGGCCCTCTTTCGGCCCGACGATGGTAGCCGTAGCCAAAATTACGGGTGGATTCTGAAACCAGACGGTCTGCTGACCGTTCTTTTTCGGCGCCGCCAATTCCGGTCCCTCCCTTAGCGGAAAAAATAATACAAAAGCCCGATGATCCAGGCGGTGACGATGCCAAAAACCAGCACCGGGCCGGCAACGGTAAAAAGTCTTGCCCCCACCCCCAGGACCAGACCCTCGGCGCGGTATTCCATGGCCGGGGCCACCATGGAATTGGCAAAGCCGGTGATCGGCACGATCATGCCCGCTCCGCCGACCTTCGCAATTTCGTCATACAGGCCTAGACCGGTAAACAAGGCGGCTAAAAAAACCAGCGTGCTGGACATGGCCGCCCCTGCTTCCAGCCGGCCCAGCCCCCAGTTTTGAAAAATATTAAAAAAGATTTGCCCGATTACGGAAATCAAACCACCGACCACGAATGCCCAAAAAACGTTGCGGATTACCGGGGGGCGCGGCTTTACTTCCTTCACCATCTGCTCGTACTGCTTTTTCTGCATCTCCGCCGGTAAAGAATCAATATTTTGGGCCACAAGAACCCCTCCCGGAAACTTAGCATGCCCCTTTCAACTTTGATTTATGCGATTCAAAATCAAAGCAGAGGCAATGCCTGCCTCTGCCGCAAAAACTGCTCCTGGCCCTGCCCGGACCCTCTTTTCCTTACTTGTGGGCTATCTTCACGTTTGCCCGGTATTCGGTTACCTGCCCGTTTTCCACGCTGGCGGTAAAATTAACCACTTCCACGCCCACTATTTCGCCGACGGTCCGGGAAGCTTCGTCTACGGCCGCCTGCACGGCGCTCTTCCAGCCGTTCGGCGAAGTTCCCACCAGTTCCATGACCTTAATCTGCACCAATCATTTCCCCCTTTGTCATCTCCAAAAATATTGACCTTAATTAATATTATGCGCCGGGGGTTAAATTTTATGCGGTTCCCTTTGGTTCCATCAAATCCTTTAATTTTTTTAACGCCTGGCGCTCCAGACGCGATACCTGCACCTGGGAAAGCCCGAGACGGCGTGCCACCTCCACCTGGGTAAGGTCCTCAAAAAAGCGCCAGGTCAAAATTCTCCGGTCCCGTTCCGGCAGGCTGAGCAGCAACTCCTTCACGGCCATGCGCTCGAGCAGGGGCATTTCCACGTTTGCCTCGCTTTGCAATTGATCGAGCAAATAAATCGGGTCGCCGTCGTCCTGATGCAGAGTTTCGTAGATGGAGGCGGGCGATTGGGCCGCTTCCAGGGCGGTCACCACTTCTTCCCGGGACA
>JBFMEJ010000134.1:0-5095 GCA_040753275.1 Bacillota bacterium | reverse complement strand
TTGCTCAACCGCCTTTTCCACCCGTTCATTGACTACCGCGTAATCGTAAAGGGAAAGCGACTGCAGCTCACGCTTCGCCCACTGCAGCCGTTTTTGCACCTCCTCCGCCGATTCGCTGCCGCGCCCTGCCAGCCGGGCCTCCAGCTCCTTCCAGGACGGGGGGAGGAGAAAAATTAAAACCGCCTCCGGTAATTTACTCTTGACCTGCAGCCCTCCCTGAACGTCGATCTCCAGCAAAACGTCTTTCCCCCGGGCCAAAGTCTCTTCCACCGGCAGGCGGGGGGTGCCGTAGAAATTATCGTATACCCTTGCCCATTCTAAAAATTCATCGCCTTCGATCATCAGCGAAAACTTTTCGCGCGAAACAAAATAGTAGCTGACCCCGTCCGTTTCGCCGTTCCGGGGCAGCCTGGTGGTAGCGGAGACCGAGAGCACCAGATTGGGCTCGGCTTGGAGCAAAGCCTGGCTCACCGTGCCTTTCCCCACTCCGGAAGGCCCGGACAACACAACCAGGATGCCCTTTTCAACCATTACTAATTGGCAATTTCCTCCGCGACGACGGGAGGAGGGGCTTCTTTGCCGCCCAGGTTCCCCAGGCGGTGCGCCACCGTTTCCGGCTGGACGGCCGACAGGATGACGTGATCGCTGTCCGTAATGATGACCGCCCGGGTGCGCCGCCCGTAGGTAGCATCGATCAACATCCCGCGGTCCCGCGCTTCGTTGATGATCCGCTTGATGGGGGCGGATTCCGGGCTCACGATGGCGATGATGCGGTTGGCCGAAACAATGTTGCCAAAACCAATGTTAATTAATTTGATATCCACTTTTTTCCCTCCTGGATTATCTACTCCACGTTTTGCACCTGTTCCCTGATTTTTTCCAGCTCGCTTTTTACTTCCACCACGAGCTGGCTGATCCGCAAATCGCCGGCCTTCTGGGCGATGGTATTGATTTCCCGGTTTAATTCCTGAATCAGAAAATCCAGTTTCCTGCCCACCGGCCCGCCTTCTTCGCCGGCAAGCCGCAGCTGGTTGAGGTGGCTGGAGATGCGCACGACTTCTTCGGCAATGCTGGAACGCTCGGCAAATAAAGCGACCTCCGCCGCCAGACGGGCCGGTTCGACGGCGTCGCCGGGAACCAGCTCCTGCACCCGCTGCCGCAGGCGCTCGCGGTATTCTTCCACCACCAGGGGCGCTCTGCTCTCGATTTCCTTATTCAACTGCTCGATCCGGTCGATCCGGCTTTGAATGTCGCTTTTCAGCCGGGCGCCCTCGGTTTGCCGCATCTCCAGCAGGGCCGCCAGCGCCCCGGCCAGGGCTTGTTCAACGGCCGGCCAGAGTTCTTCGAGGTTTTCTTCCGGCTCCTCGACGGACAATACCCCCGGCAGGGCCAAAAAGTGCTCTAATTTTACGTCCGGCGGCATTTCCAGTTCCTGCAACATTTCTCTCAATGCCTTATAATACGCCGCCGCGAGGTTTTTGTCAACTTTCACCGCAATATTTTTTGGACCGGTCTCTTCAACGGTCAGGTAGCAGTCGACGCGCCCCCGGGAAACCCGCTCCAGGATCCGCCCCCTGATTCTTTCTTCCAGCGGCAGCATATTTTTCGGCAACCGGACGACCACTTCCGAAAAACGGTGATTGACCGACTTGAGTTCGACGGTAATTTTTTTTCCCGCGCCGGCCGCGCTGGCGCGACCGTAACCCGTCATGCTTCTGAGCAAAGAATTCTCCTTTCCTGGCGGCGAGGCGCTGCGCAAATCGCTTGCCGGGCAATCGCCCCGCCACCCGCGTAATCCGTTTTAGCGCTGCTATTTTACGGAAGTCAGTACCTCCCCAATCCGGTCCAGTCCCTCTTTGATGTTTTCCATGGAGGTGGCGTAAGAGAGGCGGAAGCAGCGGTCGTCGCCGAAGGCCACGCCCGGCACTACGGCCACCTTTGCCTCCGTGAGCAGGATGGCGGCCAGGTCGCTGGCGCTGCCGATGGTTTTTCCCTTGTAGGCCCGCCCGATGATTCCTGCAATGCTGGGGAACAGGTAAAAGGCCCCGCCGGGGCGGAAGCAGGAGACTCCTGGAACGGCCGACAGGCGCTCCAGCATGTAATCGCGCCGCCGGTTGAATTCCGCCACCATCTGCTTTAGCGGCTCCTGCGTCCCCGTCAGCGCGGCCACACTGGCCGCCTGGGCGATGGACGTGGGGTTGGAAGTGGAATGGCTCTGCAAATCGGACATGGCCTTGGCCGCGGGAGCGGGAGCGGCCGCGTAGCCGATGCGCCACCCGGTCATGGAGTAGGCTTTGGAAACGCCGTTGATGACCACGGTCAGGTCCTTTAAGCCCGGGCTGAGCGAAGCGATGCTGACGTGCTCCAGGCCGTCGTAAATCAATTTTTCGTAAATCTCGTCGGAAATAATGGTAATCTTTTTTTGCAGCAGCACTTCGCCCAGGGCGGTCAGCTCCTCCCGGGTGTACACCGCGCCGGTGGGGTTGCCCGGGCTGTTGAGAATGATCATCCGGGTGCGCGGGCTGACCACCGCCTCCAGTTCCTCCACGGTAAGCTTAAAGCCGTTTTCTGCCCTGGTCTGCACAATCACCGGCCGGCCCTCGGCCAGCTTGATCTGCTCCAGGTAGCTCACCCAGTACGGCGCCGGCAAAATGATTTCGTCGCCGGGATCGCAGAGCACCTGGATGGCGTTGTACAGGGAATGTTTGGCCCCGCAGGAGACGACGATTTGCTCCGGCCCATAGTCCAGGTTGTTGTCCGCTTTCAGTTTTTGGACGATGGCTTCCTTTAAGGCGGGCGTCCCGCCGACGGGGGTGTATTTGGTCATCCCTTTGTGCAGCGCTTCGACGGCGGCCTGCTTGATGTGCTCCGGGGTGTCGAAATCGGGTTCGCCCGCCCCGAAGTTAATTACTTTTTCACCCGCGGCAATCATTTTTTTAGCCTGGGCGTCGATGCTTAAAGTGGGTGAAGGGCTGATGTTTTTGGCCCTGGCGGCCAGCTTCACGATTTTTTCCTCCTTTGCGAAAGCTTTTTCCTTTTACTTGCGTTAAGGACGGTTATTCCCACTACTTCCCCTTTTTCATACCGAATGATCAGGTCGTCGGCCGTCAATTCGGAATCATCGGCACGGCTGGGCTTCTTAAAATTAATGTAAAGGACATCGGCCTCTTTATCGTACGTTGTCCAAACCCTCGGGTAGGGTACTTCCAGCAATTCCGGCACAATTGCCAATACCTTCTTCACTTCTGCCGTTCCCATACTTTCCGCCCCCTTTCAAGCTTTTTGATCTTTTTGGTCAAAAAGGCGGTAATTATAAAGCCGTCATTCTCATCTATCTCCTTATAAACTACCACGATATACTTGCTTCTTTCTAGCTTTTTTACGGCCAGAAATTCCCCCGTTTTCCCTTCAAAAATTACATCCGGATCTTCCACAGTTTCCAGAACTTCAAAATAATAACCCGCCATTTCCGAATGTTCTTCGGTAATATGGAACCATCTTTCTTGCGGGAAACGAATGGGAATGCCGTTCTTTGAATTAACCATGTATATCCTCATATTACATACTATTTTTAAAAATTTACCTGTCCCACGTTCCGCTTGATCCGCTCGATGGCTTCCTTGAGGCGGCCGGTGGGAACGGTCAGGGACATGCGGAAGTAGCCTTCGCCGGCGGCCCCGTAGCCGGTGCCGGGGGTGATCACCACGCCGGCTTTTTCCAGCAGGGTTTCGGCGAACGAGGCGGACGTGTACCCGGCCGGCACGGGCGCCCAGACGTAAAAGGTGGCTTTCGGCTTTTCCAGGCGCCAGCCCAGGGAGTTCAGGCCGTCGACGAGGATGTCCCGCCGCTGGCGGTAAATTTCGTTCACTTCTTTTAAATTGTCCAGCGGGCCGGTTAAGCCGGCGATGGCCGCTTTCTGCACGGCGTTAAACTGTCCGGAGTCCACGTTTGACTTCAGGCGGCCCAGCGCCTCCACGGCCCCGGCGTGGCCGGCGGCCCAGCCGATGCGCCAGCCGGTCATGTTAAAGGTTTTGGACAGGGAGCCGAATTCAATGCCTACTTCTTTGGCGCCGGGGATCTGCAAAAAGGACGGGGGCCGGCAGCCGTCGAAGGCCACTTCGGTGTAGGCCGCGTCGTGGGCGAGGAGAATTTCAAACTCCTTCGCAAAGGCAATCGCTTCGGCAAAAAAGGATTCTCCGGCCACCGCGCCCGTCGGGTTGTTGGGGTAGTTTAAAAACATCAGCCTGGCCTTTTTGGCCGTTTCCGCCGGGATATCCGCAAAGTCGGGCAGGAAGCCTTTCTCCGGCCTCAGGCGTACGTAATAAGGAACCGCCCCCGCCAAAATGGAACTTCCGGCGTAAACGGGGTAGCCGGGATCGGGCACCAGGACGGTATCTCCCGGGTCCAGATAGCACCAGGGAAGGTGGGCGAGACCATCTTTAGAGCCGATCAGGGCAACCACTTCCGCCCGCGGGTCCAGTTCGACGCCGAAACGGCGCTGATACCACCCGGCCACGGCCTGCCGGTACTCCGGCATCCCTGCCGAGGAAGGATACTGGTGGTTGGCGGGGTTCCTGATTTCTCTGGCCATTTCCTCCACAATGTGCCCCGGCGTGGGCAGGTCGGGGTCGCCGATCCCCAGGCTGATGATATCCACCCCCTCCTCTTTCTTTTGCGCGATCAGCCGTTCAATGCGGGCAAAGAGATAAGGGGGCAAGTTTTTGATGCGCTGTGCTTCGGGAAACTGCAAAGTAAAACCTCCTCTGAAAATTCGTTCTACCATTCCTTACCGCCGGGCTGGAATTGTCCGGCTCGCTTAAGAGCTCCGGGTCGGCTGGACATCAGCTTGCCGCGGAGCGAACCAGGCAATTGAGAGGTGAGAGGCCCTATTTTCTTACTTTATGGAGAGGACGAACAAATAAGTTAAGTGCCTGGCACTTAACTTATTTACACCGGATAGCTCCCGGTGAAAACTTCTTCGGCCGGGCCGGTCATGTAGAGGCGGTTGTCGCCGGCCCATTCGATCTGCAGGGCGCCCAGGGGCAGGTGCACCTTTACCGCCCTCTCCGTCAACCCGTTCAAAGCGCCGGCCACG
>JBFMEJ010000133.1:0-5117 GCA_040753275.1 Bacillota bacterium | reverse complement strand
GCCGTTTGGACGAAACGGGTTAACGAGTACCGTACTCTCTATGAGAATCCTTACCACGCAGCCGAACGCGGCTATGTAGACGACGTAATTATGCCTTCCGAAACCCGCCGGTACATTAACGCCGCCCTGGACGTGTTGGAAAATAAAAAAGTCGTCCGGCCCTGGCGGAAATATTCTAACATTACTCTTTGAATTACCATCTGATTGGGGGAAAAATCTAATGTTAGATAAAAATTAAAGCCTAAATCGTTCCGTCACTCCTTTTAGTTCAGCCGCCAGTTCCGACATCGCTTCCGCTGCTGCGGCCACTTCTTCCATGGCTGCTGTTTGTTCCTGGACCGTACCCGCTGCCTGCTGAATGGCGCCCCCGATCTCCTGGGCTGCCCGGGTCATTTCTTCTACCTGATTACTTAAGCTCCTTACCATATTAATAATATTTTTAAAAACTTCTCCCGTTTCCTTAACCACAGTATTGCCGGTTTGAACATCGTGGATATTCACTTCCATTCTCGCCGCTGCTTCGGCCGTACCCTCCTGAATGCGAGTAATCAACTCGTGAATCTGCCCCGCGCTCTTGGCCGACTGTTCAGCCAGTTTCCTCACTTCCTCAGCCACAACGGCAAACCCCCGCCCCTTTTCACCTGCCCGGGCAGCTTCAATGGCTGCATTCAGGGCAAGCAGGTTGGTCTGGTCGGCAATACCCGTAATCACCTCGAGAATTTGGGTAATCTCCCTGGCCGTCTGGCCCAGGGTAAGGATGGCCCGGGACACCCGCCGGGTTGAATTATCAATTACCTCCATCTGTCCGATCACTTGTTCCACCCGCTGGTTCCCTTGCCCGGCAATTCCAGCCGTACGTTCGGCGGCGGTAGCCACTTCTCCGGCATTATCGGCCACCTGTCCTGCTGTTGCCCCAATTTCCGCGATTACCGAAGCCACTTCCGTAGCTCCCCGTGAGGTTTGCTGGGCGTTTTCGGCTAACCTTTGCGCAGCTTCGAAGATTGTACCTGCCGCCTCTGTTAAGCGCCGGACAATTTCCCGCAAGTTTTGGCCCATTTGGTTAAACGCCTGCGTGAGCATGCCGATCTCGTCTTGACGATAAAGCGGAATATCTCTTCCTGCCAGGTCGCCGGAGGCAATCCGGGAAGCTTCTTGCTCCAATACCCGCAGAGGTCCGGTCACCTGGGCACCCATGCCCAAGGCAATCAACAGGCCGGCCAGGAGGGAAAATCCAACCGCTGCTATGCCCATTTTTTTAATTGCGGCGATCTTTTTCTCGCTTGCCTCCATCCCTGTCAGCAGGTACTTTTCCTCCAGGGCTACAAACTTCCGGCCATCCGCAATAATTTCCTCGGTTCGTTTCTGCTGTTCAGCAGTAAAGGAAATTATTTTCTGATTTTCGGTGAGCAGTTCATCGGAAAGCTGTTTCACCTCGCTTTGGGCCCCATTGACCTGGCCGGAACGGACGCTTTTTTGCCGCATCTCTTGCAACCGGGCCTCTATTTCCTGGCATTTCTGCCTGGTTTCCGCTAAAAAATCTCCAGTCAACCGAAACTTTGTGAAATCCGCTTTTAAAGTTGAAAATATTTGGTGCTCCTCACCGGCGACCAGCAGACTTTCTAACTCCTGAAAATCCTTATCCACCGCCGCCGTTTGCGCCCGGTACTTATCTAACATGGACACGTCGCCGCTAACGAGATAACCATTTAAGTAGACCGGCAACAACTCACAATTGACCAGAAAATCCCGTGCCCGATTAGACTTATCCACTGTTACCGCAATTAATTCATCGTAGCTTTCTTTCGTTTTCTGTAACTGGCGAAATTGCCAACAGGCGGCCACGGCAAAGATTAAGCACACCAACACAGCAGAGCCCATGAGTTTAAATTTAATACTGCTTTTCCCATATCCTTTCTTTTTCACACAACCATCGCCTCTTTATTTTTCGGAAATTCAATTAAATTTTGAGGAGCAGGGGGCAAACCTGCTCCTCCATTTAGGTTTGATAAGGAGTAAATCCCGGTCTTCTCCAACCAGCCAGCACAATGTTAATGGGCAAGCTTTTGCTTTCTCGATTCTTCCGTCTTCAACCATCCGCCAGAGATTAGAGAAGACCCTTTTCTTTATAATACTTCTCTGCTCCCGGGTGCAACGGGATCGGAGTTTTTACGATGGTTTCCGGCTTATCGTTAGCCAGGGTGGCGTGAACGGTCTTCAGGTAAGGTAACAGCTCAATCAGCGCCTTAGCCACCGTATAAGCAGCCTGCTCGGGCAGGTCCTCCCGGCAAACCAGGACTGTGTACATATCAAAAGCGGGAACGTCCTCCTTCTGGAAGGTATAGGTATCCTTCGGCACCTTGCTCATCATCAGCCCCAGCTTATCCGCGGCTTTTTTCAGCGCCTCGGGATCGGGCTTGAGCAGCACCATTTTGGTGGTCACGGCTGCTTCGGTCACCTTTGCTTCCGGCAAGCCAAACACGCTTCCTACTGCATCTGCTTTGCCGTTCTTCATCATGTCCAAGGTGGGTCCTACCGACAGGTATAGCACTTTGCCGCCGGCTTTTTCAATATCCTGATAAGTAATTCCGTGCGCCGCCAGAACTTCCCGTACACAGGTCTCCATGGCCCCGTCCTTCGTCCCCACGCCGATCACGATCGGCTTTTTCTTGATGTCCGCAATGGTCCTCAACCCAGAGCTCTCCGTGGCGAAGATTCCGAAGGTGTATGCCCCAAACTGCCCGATGGCCCGCAAGTTGCCTATTTTTTGCTGGAAAGGCGGCGCCCCCTCCAGGGCGAACCGCGCCATAGGCGCCATCAAAAAGCCTAACTCCGCCTTGCCCGTGCCTACTGTCACCGCATTTGCTCCGTCCTGGCCCGGCTGGTAACCAAAGGCCGAGTTGGGGGCCACCCGGCGGATCGCTTCCCCGATCCCTTCTCCGACGGCGGACCAGTTGCCGCCCACAGCGCCACCCACCAGGGTTACCTTGATCGGCGCAAGGCCCCCTTGACCGGTCGGAGCCGTTGTTTTATCTGCACTTGGGGCCTTTTTTTCCTTCTCCCCCGGGGTTTTTCCTCCACCGCATCCGGCAACACCGAACAGAATAAAAACCAACCCGATTACGGCTACCCAGGTTATCCACTTCGTCCGCATCCTAACTAATTCCCTCCCTCAAGATTAAAACTGGACATTTTGATTACGTTGGTTATGCTGGTTATCCCACACCATTCAACGCTTCTTCTCTCACCTCCAGCCAAATAATTTTTGTCCAGGGCTTTAAAACCTCTCTTTAGAGCGGCTTTGCTATTTCATGTTTTTTTGCCCTGAAAAATTGCCTGAATAATCCAAGCAAGACAAGCAATGCGCCGATCCCGGTAAAAAGAATATCCGGGTACATCATCAGGATGCCCCCAAGAATTGCGGCGATCCGCTCCCAAATCAACATAAGTTTACGCAACCACCCTTCTATCCCGGCCGAAAGAGCAAACACACCAACCGCCGCCGTAACCACCGCCCAAATAACCTCGATTGGATTCCCTTCCAGGATCAGGGCAGGCTGAAACATAAAGATAAAAGGTACCAGATAGGCGACGATCCCCAACCGGCAGGCCCGCCACCCGATGGCCATCGGATCGGCTCCGGCAATCCCGCCCGCTGCGTAGGCCGCCACAGCCACCGGCGGAGTAATTGCAGACATGGCCGAATAGTAAACAATGAAAAGGTGTGCCAGTTTCAAAGGAAAACCTAATTCGATTAAAATTGGAGCAATTAGAACGGCCCCCAAAACGTAAACAGCGGGAAGGGGCATACCCATTCCCAAAACGATTAGCACCACCGCACCAATCACCAGCGCCAGCGGGAGAATTCCTCCCGAAAGGGTGTTAATCAAAACTATAAATTTGCTGGCGAGACCGGTAACCATGATACACCCAACCACGATCCCGGCAGCCGCACAAACCGCTAAAAGGGGGGCAACGTTAAAACACCCCTGGACCACGGCGTCCCAAATTTTGCGGGGTCCCAGGCGGGTTTCCCGCCGGGTCCAGCTAACGGCAATAGCCGCTAAAATAGCAATAATTCCGGCGTAGGTCGGCGTATAGCCCCGGACCATCAAGTAAATGAGAATAATCACGGGTAAAAAATACTGGCTTTGAGTAAGCAGAACTTCCCTCAAAGGAGGCAAGTCCTGCAACTCGGTAGACTTAATTTCATAGCGGAGCGTGTGGAAGTGGATCTGGAGCATAATCCCGAAGTAGTAAAATATTGCCGGGATTATTGCGGCAATGCAGATTTCAATATAGGGAATCCCGGTCATTTGCGCCATCAGAAAGGCAGAAGTTCCCATCACTGGCGGTACGATGGCTCCCCCGGTGGCCGACACTGCCGTGACTGCCCCGGCGTAGATAGAATCATAACCGACTCGTTTCATGGTCGGAATGGCAAAGGAACCCACCGTCACCGTATCCGAGGTGGGGCTCCCGGAAATCATTCCGTACAGACCACAAGCCAGGGAAGTTACCTTGGCCGGGCCACCGACCTGCCTGCCGGCTGCCGCGTGAGCCAGCCGGAAAAAGAAATTTCCGCCCCCCGAAACATCCAGAAAGATGCCAAAGGTAACAAAAACGAAAACATAGGTCGCTGCGACCTGGGTAGTAGAGCCCATTATGCCGTTGATGGTAAAAGAGAGCTGGTCAATAAAGTCGCGCCAGCCCAGATAGGTATGGAAAAAGGGCCCTGGGATTAAATGGCCAAAAAGCGCATATAAAACAAAGATACTTACCACAACCGTCATTGCTGGCCCTAAAGTTCGCCGGCAGGCATCAAAACACATCACGATCAGCGCCGCCCCAAAAAATAAATCCCAAAAGGAAAGAGGACTGGCCATTGGCCACCGGTTAAGAAAATAAGTGCTATGGCTTAAGATGTAAATCCCGGCTGCAATGGCAGTAATCACAAAAACGATGTCTATAAAGGACGGGAGATCTTTACTACGTACTGTAGCCCCATAAATAAGAAAAACAATCGGTAACATAAAACACAAAAAAGTGGCGCTATGAATGTATGGATCTATTTTCCCGGCGGTAAGTACCCAAAACTCAAAGGCAGCTAATCCCGTGGC
>JBFMEJ010000132.1:0-5154 GCA_040753275.1 Bacillota bacterium | reverse complement strand
AAATCATCTGGCTGAAATTGACCAGTTAAATTTTTCCTATTAGGCCCGGTTTATGATATTTTTTACTTTGACGTGGCCCTGCCTGCTTTTAAGAAGTTCTTGACAATCAAAAGGCAGAGGTAGTATAATCGGAGGTACGAAGAAAAAGAAGGAGGGGTGTCCGAGCGGCTAAAGGAGGCGGTCTTGAAAATCGCTGGGCTCTTTAACGGGCCTCGTGGGTTCGAATCCCACTCCCTCCGCCAAAAAATACATTGTGGAGAGATGGCCGAGTAGGTCGAAGGCGATCGCCTGCTAAGCGATTACACGGGCTTAAAACCTGTGTCGCGGGTTCGAATCCCGCTCTCTCCGCCAGGAAACAACAGCAGCGTGAGAAACGCTGCTGTTTTTTTCAAAAAAATTTATTTAAAAAATGGCAAGCAGAAGGAAGTAAAGGAAAAATCGTTGAATAAAAGAAAGAAGTATTATCCTGGGGAGTGTTGGGATTGGGCAAAATCATCGCCATTGCAAATCAGAAGGGCGGAGTGGGCAAAACCACCACGGCAGTTAATCTGACCGCCTGGCTGGCGATAATGGGGAAAAAAGTTTTGCTGGTCGACAACGATCCCCAGGCAAACGCCACAAGCGGGTTAGGCATAAACAAAAATGATCTCCAACAATCAATTTACGAGGTCTTGATTGAAAACAAGCCGGTAGAGAAGGTCTGGCAAAAGACGTCCATTGAAAACCTGTTGGTATTGCCTTCAAGCGTCCGGCTGGCGGGAGCAGAAGTAGAACTGGTCGGGATTCCGGAGCGGGAAATGCTCCTGAAAAAATGTTTGGCTCCGGCCAAAGCAATGTTTCACTACATCGTCATTGACTGCCCTCCCTCGTTGGGCTTATTGACGATCAACGGGTTGACTGCGGCAGACGCTCTGATCATTCCTATTCAATGCGAATATTACGCTCTGGAAGGGTTGGGGCAGCTGATCAATACCGTCCAGCTGGTTAAAAAGAGACTGAACCCGGCCCTGGAAATCGAAGGAGTAATCTTAACCATGTTCGACGGGCGGACCAATTTAAGCATCCAGGTGGCCGACGAGGTAAAGAAATATTTTAAAAGTAAGGTGTATAAGGCGATTGTTCCGCGCAACGTCCGCCTGAGTGAAGCGCCGAGCCACGGGAAACCGGTGATGCTTTACGATAAACGGTCCCGGGGAGCGGAAGTATATCAAGAACTGGCAAAAGAGCTATTGTCTGCGGGAGGAGGAGATGAAAATTGAAAAGAGGACTGGGCAAAGGGCTGGAGGCGCTGATTCCCGCAAGTTCTTTTGATGAAGAAGAAAAAGGGGAAGTCAGAGAAGTAGAAATCGATAGAATAGAAGCGGGAGCAGGACAGTCAAGAAAAATATTCGACGAAGAAAAGCTCATCGAACTGGCCCAATCAATAAAAGAACACGGGCTCATCCAGCCGATTATTGTCAGGGCAACAGGAAAAGACCGGTATGAAATAATTGCCGGGGAAAGACGCTGGCGCGCCTGCCGCCTTGCCGGTTTAAACAAAATTAATGTGCTAGTAAAAGATTACGACGACCGGGAGGCGGCGGCTGCTTCCCTGATCGAAAACATTCAGCGGGAAAATTTAAACGCCATGGAAGAGGCGGAGGCTTACCGGGAGCTGATCAAAAGGTACGGCCTGACCCAGGAGGAAATTTCCCGCCGGGTCGGAAAAAGCAGGCCGTTCATCACAAACATGTTAAGACTGCTGACACTGCCCGAAGAAATCAAGGAAATGATTAAAAAAGAACAAATCACCGCCGGTCACGCCAGAGCACTGCTAATGCTTGATTCTGCCGAAGAACAAAAAAAGATAGCTGTAGAAATTGTGAACAAAAATTTAAGCGTGCGGGCAACAGAAAATATTATTCAGCAAATCAAAAATAGAAACAAGCGAATGACAAAGACAAAGGTAATTAATATTGACCTGAAATTAATCGGTGATTCCGAGCAAAAGTTGAAGGAAATATATCAAGCCGACGTAAAGATAAAATATTTAAAGGCAGGCGACGGTAAAATAGTGATCAGGTTTAGGAACCGCGAGAACCTGGAACAGATTCTTGAGATGCTGTTGAGATAAAAAATGTTTCACGTGTTACATGACGGTGAAACAACTTCCCGGGGGGATGGTTCATGGACGACTTTAGCCGGGGCTTTTTGCTTGGCCTGCTGGTGGGGGAAGGCCACTTCGGCGGCGACGGGAGGCAGCCCCAGATTACTCTGCGGATGCACGCCCGGCACCGATCCCTTTTTGAGTGGCTGACCAAAAATGTCCCCGGTTCCCGGCTCTATGGACCTTATCATCACGGCGGGCGGAATTATTACCAGTGGATGATCCGCGGGGAAGGTTTGAAAAAAATGCTGCCCTTCCTCGATGCGCTTCCCCTGGCGGAAATAGACCCGGTTGTTTATGAACGCTATCAAAAGATGAAGGCCGATTACCGGCTTTAGTGGTCGGCACTGAATGCCCATTTCTGTTTCTCGTCGTGTCCTTTGCCCGCTTCCACTTTGCAAGAAACTGCATTTTTGCTCTACTTAATGAAAAAGAACCTTGCCCCAACCCAAGGTTCTTTTTTAAACTACGTTTATTTTTCTGGTAGCCCTAACGGGACTCGAACCCGTGTCTCCACCTTGAGAGGGTGGTGTCCTGGACCACTAGACGATAGGGCCGCAATACTGGCTGCGGGACCTGGATTCGAACCAGGGCAACATGATCCAGAGTCATGTGTGCTACCGCTACACCATCCCGCATCGCTAAGTTATAAATTAGCACAGCAACACCCTTTTGTCAAGACCGTCGCCTGCGATATGGCGAATATTTAACATGAGATCCCACACTTCTTATCTTTTGTTTGGGGTGTTTATTCAGGGTGAGGTCTCATTTCTCTTTCCGGGATCCGATCTACTTTTAGTACCTTCTGCAATTTTACACTGCCCGTAATTAATTTTGGTTTTCCAATCAGGGGGCGGTGCCCAATTTTTCCGGGTAATCCACTGCTCCCCGCGCCAAGTGGTCCGGCAGCAGCGGCAGGCGGTAGCCAGGGCCTGGCAGGAGCTTCTCAGGTCTGCGTATTCCTCAAGAAGGCGGCGAAATTGTTGCGTGCTTTCCGCGCTTTGCCTGGTGAGGCAAATCAAGACAGGTACCAGGCGCGGGTTTTTCTGAGCAGGCCGTTTATTTTCACGGTCTTGAGATACAAAGCGTCAAAACTACCTTTATATACACGGGGGCACCGGGCCTGGGCCCAGCCAACCTTCCCTTCCAGGCTTGCCTGTTCGAAATTTACCGGGCCTTACGGTGCCGGGAGGGTGTTTCGCTTGATAAATTGAATTGCCCTATCCAGTCTTTCCAGGCATTTCTTTTTGCCCAGCGTGATGATCAGGTCGAAAAGACCGGGTCCCATGGTTTTTCCGGAGATGGCCAGGCGGGTGGGGTGGATCAGGGCGCCGCCGGAGATGCCCAGTTCCGCGATCAGGTTGCGGTAGGCCGCCTCGACGGTGGGCAGGTCAAAGGGTTCCGTTTTGGCCAGGACATCTTTGCCTCGCTGCAAGAGATCGGCCGTTTCCGGGCGGCTGAAAAATTTTTTAACCCCCTTTTCGTCGTAGGTAAAATTGTCCTGAAAGAAGTAATCCGCTGCGTCGGCCAGCTCAACCAGGGTATGAACCCGGGACCGCACCGTAGCGACCACCTGCTGTACGTAAGCATAGTCTTCCGGGCTTGAATTTTCTCTAATGTACCCGCGCGCCTGGAAAAAGGGAATGGCTTCATTCGTCACCCGTTCCAGGGGCAGGGCGTTTAAATACTGCCCGTTTAGCCAAGTCAGTTTTTTGAGATCGTAGATGGCGGCGTGTTTAGAAACTCCTTCCAGCGAAAAGGAGGTGATAATTTCTTCCGCGGGCATCATTTCCCTTTCGTCGCCCGGCGACCAGCCCAAAAGGGCCAGGTAGTTCACCAGGGCTTCCGGTAAGTATCCGTCGGCACGGAATTCCTCCACGGAAGTAGCCCCGTGGCGCTTGGAAAGCTTCGACCGGTCCGGTGCCAGGATCATCGGGACGTGGGCAAAAGCAGGAAGCCGGTAGCCCAATAACTTATAAAGAATAACTTGCTTAGGCGTGTTGGAAAGATGCTCTTCTGCTCTGATCACGTGGCTGATCTGCATCAGGCTGTCGTCTACGACGCAGGCAAAGTTATAGGTCGGAATTCCGTTTGACTTCATGATTACGAAATCGTCCAGGGTATTGTTCTCAAAGGTTACTTCGCCCCGGATCAAATCCTTCACGACCGTAACCCCCTCCTGGGGGATCTTGATCCTGATCGCGGGGTTAATGCCTGCCTTTTCCAGCCGGGAGCGTTCTGCCTCGTTCAGTTCCCGGCAGCGTCCGCTATACCGGGGGGCAAGCCCTTTTTTCCTGGCCTCCTCCCGCTGCGCGGCCAGTTCCCCGGGCGAGCAGTAACAGCGGTAGGCGAGACCGGCAGCCAGCAGCCGGCTCGCTTCCCTCCGGTAAATGGCCAGCCTTTCAGACTGGCGGTAGGGTCCGTAAGGTCCTCCCCGGTCCGGACCCTCGTCCCAATTCAGGCCCAGCCATTGTAAACTTTTGTTAATTCCATCTTCCGCTTCCGGAAGATTTCTTTCCAGGTCGGTGTTTTCCAGGCGCAAAATAAAAACCCCGCTGTTTTTCCGGGCAAAAAGCCAGTTGAAAAGGGCCGTCCGGGCCCCGCCGATATGCAGACTGCCCGTTGGGCTGGGTGCGAAACGGACGCGAATTTTATTCATCTCTTTTAGGCTCCTTTTCCAGATCGAGTTTCCGCGCCGCTTTTTTCGCGGCACCGGCAAAAGGATATATTTGCTGGATCTTTACGAACATATTATATTATCCCGGGTTAGGCTTGTAAAGGGCGCCTGCCGCGCCCGGCTGAAGATTGACCCGGAAGAGTTCATCCTTGGGCCGGCGGCGTACTGGCAATAATCGTGAGGGCTGCATATCCTGGGGATGGAGAGCGGTTACATTTTTATTGACCCGCCTTTCTATTCCCGGGTAAAATGATTAAAAAAGCGAAAATGAAAGCATTCATCTATCGAAATATTTATCCGCCCCTACCCTGGTAATATCAGGCATAAAGTT
>JBFMEJ010000131.1:0-5155 GCA_040753275.1 Bacillota bacterium | reverse complement strand
GTTCGATTTGCCGGGAGTTCTTAAGCGACGGCAAACGAACGGTGGGTACAACAGAGGATGCCCGGTACCCGGATTAGACTAACTTTTTTGTATTCTGTTGGTTAAAGTATTTACCCCTAATCCCTATTCCCTAACCCCCTAATTCCTATTTTCAAGGGAGGTATCCGGGATGTTTGATCAGGATAAGCTGGCCGAACTCCAAAAGCAAAATCAAGCGTATGAAGAAAAACTGGCTGCCCATACCAAAAAGCGCCCGGAGAGGCAGGAGCAGTTTGTGACCGACGCGGGCATCGCGATTAAACCCCTTTATACGCCCTGCGATTTAAGCGATTTTGATTACGGGCGCGACCTGGGCTTCCCGGGAGATTACCCGTTTACCCGGGGCGTGCAAAACAATATGTACCGCGGCCGGCTGTGGACCATGCGCCAGTACGCCGGCTTTGGGAGCGCCGAGGAAACCAATCAGCGTTTCCGTTACCTGCTGGAACAGGGACAGACGGGCTTAAGCGTGGCCTTTGACCTTCCTACGCAAATCGGGTACGATTCCGACCACCCGCTGGCCAAAGGGGAAGTGGGCAAGGTCGGGGTGGCCATTGATTCTTTGCTGGATATGGAAACTTTGTTTGCCGGAATTCCCCTGGATAAGGTCAGCACCTCCATGACCATCAACGCCCCGGCGGCCATTCTGCTGGCCATGTACATCGTCCTGGCCGAAAAGCAGGGGGTGCCGCAGGAGAAACTGAACGGGACCATCCAGAACGATATCCTCAAAGAATACGTGGCGAGAGGCACCTACATTTTTCCGCCCGGCCCGTCCATGCGCCTGATTACCGACATCTTTGCCTACTGCTCCAAAAACGTGCCCAACTGGAACACAATCAGCATCAGCGGCTACCACATCCGGGAAGCCGGCTCTACCGCCGTGCAGGAGGTGGCCTTCACCCTGGCCGACGGGATCGCCTACGTCCAGGCCGCCGTTAACGCCGGGCTGGACGTTGACGAGTTCGCCCCCCGGCTGTCGTTTTTCTTTAACGCCCACCTGAATTTCTTTGAGGAGATCGCCAAGTTCCGCGCCGCCCGGCGCCTGTGGGCGAGAATCATGAAGGAGCGGTTCGGCGCCAAAAACCCGCGTTCTATGATGCTGCGCTTCCATACCCAGACGGCCGGTTGCACTTTGACGGCTCAGCAGCCCCAGGTGAATATCATGCGGGTGGCGTTCCAGGCGTTGAGCGCCGTTTTAGGTGGCACGCAATCTTTGCACACCAATTCCTGGGACGAGGCCCTGGCCCTGCCCAGCGAGCAATCCGTCCTGCTGGCCCTGCGCACCCAGCAGGTCATCGGGTACGAAATAGGGGTGGCCGATACCGTCGATCCCCTGGGCGGCTCTTATTTTATCGAAAAACTGACCGGTGAAATTGAAGAGCGGGCCATGGCTTACATTGAAAAAATCGACCAGTTGGGCGGAGCTCCCGAAGCAATCGAGTACATGCAGAAGGAGATCCAGAACAGCGCCTACACTTACCAAAAGGAAGTGGAAAGCGGAAGGAAAGTAGTCATCGGGGTCAATAAATTCCAGATGCCCGAGCAGCGGCCGGGCGGCCTGTTGAAGGTGGATCCCGCCGTGGCCGAGCGGCAAATCGCCAGGCTGAACAGGCTAAAAAGCGAAAGGGACAACGCCCGGGTGGAAAAAATCCTGGCGGAGCTGCGCCGGGCCGCCGCTACGGACGAGAATTTAATGCCCCTGATCATCGCCGCCGTCAGGGAATACGCCACCCTGGGCGAAATCTGTGATGTGCTGCGGGAAGTTTTCGGCGAATACAAACAAAACATCGTTTTTTAAAAGCGGGAGGTGGGCAAGTGATGAGCGAACAAAGCGAACGCCCGATCCGGGTACTGGTGGCTAAACCGGGCCTCGACGGCCACGACCGGGGAGCGAAGGTGATCGCCCAGGCCCTGCGCGACGCGGGGATGGAAGTAATTTATACCGGGTTGCGGCAGACCCCCGAGCAGATCGTACAGGCGGCCCTGCAGGAAGATGTGCGGGTGGTTGCTTTAAGCAGCCTTTCGGGCGCCCATTTGCATCTTTTCCCGGCGGTGGTGGAGGGTTTGCGCCGGGAGGGAGCAGCGGACATTTTGGTCCTGGGGGGAGGCATTATCCCCGACGAGGACATTCCGGTTTTAAAAGAGGCCGGCATTGCTGAAATTTTCGGCCCGGGCACGCTTACTTCCACCGTAGTTGATTTTATTCGGGAGAAAGTTTCCCAAAGCAATTTGAATTTAGGCAGCAAAACATAAGTAATTTATTGTCGAGGCAGGTGAGATGGATGGTTAAAAAAATAGACCACATCGGGATTGCCGTCAAGGACCTGGCGGCGGCAATCAAATTTTACGAAGAGATGCTCGGCTTGAAAGCAACCGGCACGGAAGTGGTGGAAGAGCAAAAGGTGCGGGTGGCCTTTTTGCCGACTGGGGACAGTGAAGTAGAATTGCTGGAATCCACTTCCCCGGACGGTCCCATCGCTAAATTTATTGAAAAAAATGGGGAAGGAATTCAGCACATCGCCTTCCGGGTGGATAACCTGGAAGAAAAGCTGGCGGAACTGAAAAATAAGGGTATTCGGTTAATCGACGAGAAACCGCGCTACGGGGCAGGCGGGGCCAGGATCGCCTTTTTGCACCCGAAAGCTACCTTCGGAACCTTGATTGAGCTTTGCGAACGGAAGTAAAGGGAAGGGCACAGAGGGACAGAGGTTTAGAGGAAGAAAGTAGATATATTTAACTTTTTGCCTGCTTTTTTCTGTGTCCTCTGTGGCTAAGCTATACTATTTTCTGGGGGGTTTTTCCGTGAAAGATAAACTGGCGCAACTTGCCCGGTACCGGGAGCAAATTCTGGCCGGCGGCGGGCCCAAAAGAATCGCCAAGCAGCACGAGGCCGGAAAAAAGACGGCCAGGGAGCGCATTGCCCTGCTCTTTGATCCGGATTCCTTCGTCGAAGTAAGCACTTTTGCCGGCAGCCCGGATCTTGACAACCTGCAGTATCCCGGCGAAGGGGTGGTCACCGGCTACGGCACCATCAACGGTCGCCTGGTTTACGTTTTTGCCCAGGACTTTACCGTGGCCGGCGGCTCTTTGGGGAAAATCCACGCCGACAAGATCTGCAAGGTGCTGGATCTGGCCATGAAAAACGGCGCGCCGGTCATCGGCCTGAACGACTCCGGGGGCGCCCGCATTCAGGAAGGCGTGGACGCCCTGGACGGCTACGGAAATATTTTCTTCCGGAATACCCTGGCCTCCGGGGTCATCCCGCAGATCTCGGTTATCATGGGACCGTGCGCGGGCGGGGCGGTCTATTCTCCGGCCTTGACGGACTTTATTTTTATGGTCGATGGAATCAGCCAGATGTTTATCACCGGTCCGCAGGTAATTAAAGCCGTTACCGGTGAAGAGGTAAGCATGGAAGAGCTGGGCGGAGCATCCACGCACAACCAGCGCAGCGGGGTGGCCCATTTTATCGCCAGGGACGAAGAGGAGTGCCTGGCCATGATTAAAAAGCTCCTCTCGTACCTGCCCTCCAATTATCTCGAGAAGCCTCCTTCAGCCGACCCCCGGGAGGCGCCCGGCGACCCGCGGGAACTGCGCAAGATTGTGCCCCCGGAATCGTTTTTGTCCTACGACGTGAAGGACGTCATCCGGCTGGTCGTCGACGGCGGGGATTTCTTCGAAGTCCAGCCCCTTTATGCCGTTAACGCGGTGGTCGGTTTTGCCCGTTTTGCCGGCCAGGCCGTAGGGATTATCGCCAACCAGCCCAATTATCTAGCCGGCTGTCTGGATATCAACGCTTCCGATAAAATTGCCCGTTTTGTCCGCTTTTGCGACTGTTTCAATCTCCCGCTGGTTACTTTTACCGACGTGCCCGGTTATCTCCCGGGAACAGAGCAGGAATACGGGGGGATTATCCGCCACGGGGCCAAAATACTTTACGCCTACTCCGAGGCGACCGTTCCGAAGGTCACCATTATTCTCCGGAAGGCGTACGGGGGCGCCTATATAGCCATGTGCGGCAGTTCCCTGCGGGCGGACGTTTCCTACGCCTGGCCCACCGCAGAAGTGGCCGTGATGGGACCTGAAGGGGCAGTTAACATAATCTACCGGAACGAAATAGCCAAAGCGGAAAACCCCGAGGAAACCCGGCAGCAATTGATTGCGGAATACCGGGCGAAATTTGCCAATCCTTACATTTCCTGCGCCCGGGGATACGTGGACGACGTCATTGATCCTGCGGACACCCGAAAAAAGATTATCGAAGCCTTAAAAGCGCTGGCCGGAAAAAGGGAAACCAGGCCCGCCAAAAAACACGGGAACTTTCCGGTATAACGGGGGAGCTGCCAAAAACTTTTCCAATGAAAATAAAAATTACCGGCCGGCCGTTCGTTTTGCACGAGCAGCGGAGAGAGCGGAAACGAACGGCCGGCAGGATCTGTTTGGTGAGGGGAGGAGAGAAAAGAGGGTCAGGAGAGAAGAGCGATTTGGGTTTAAACGGTGGTTCTTAAAAAAATCAGAAAGGAGGAGTCCCTGAATAATTAGATCGGCTTCAGGGAAATGAACATGAAAAGGAATAAGATCACCATTGTTGGCGCGGGAAACGTCGGCGCCACCTGCGCCCACTGGGCGGCCGCCAAGGAACTGGGCGACATCGTGCTGATTGACGTGGTGGAAGGCATTCCGCAGGGCAAGGCGCTCGATCTCATGGAGGCGGCGCCCATCGAAGGTTTCGACGCGATTATTACCGGCACGAACGATTACGCCGATACCGCCGGCTCGGACGTCGTGGTCATTACCGCCGGAATTGCGCGGAAACCAGGGATGAGCAGGGACGATCTGCTGGCCACGAACAGCAAAATTGTCAAATCGGTGACTGAGCAGGTCGTCAAAAATTCACCTGACGCCTTCATTATCGTAGTCACGAATCCCCTGGACGTGATGACCTACGTTGCTTACAAAGCCAGCGGTTTTTCGCCCAACCGCGTTTTCGGCATGTCCGGCGTTCTGGACTCCGCCCGTTTCCGGACGTTTATCGCGCTGGAACTGGGGATTTCCTTTGAAGACGTAACCACCTTCGTGCTGGGCGGGCACGGCGACGATATGGTACCGCTGG
>JBFMEJ010000130.1:0-5157 GCA_040753275.1 Bacillota bacterium | reverse complement strand
AGCAGTTAGTCAGGAAAAGACTGGCCTGGAAGTAGTGCCGGAGAACCTGTGGTCGTGCGGCGGTCGTCCATTTACCGTGGTCCTTCCGCTGTACCGGTGAACGTGGCCGCCGCCCCGCACCGGAACAGCCGGCCCCGTGACCGTCTTGAAATCATGCTTGTGGCCGTAGTTAAAACTGGTTGCGGCGGTTATTTCGTGGACGTGGCCCCACCCCCTGGGAATATTCGGCCCGGTGACTCCCTCATAGGAATGAGAATGTTGAACATCTACGGATGTTTCTCCGGAAAAATTATGGTAATGAACGCGACCCGGCATGGCAAGCCCTCCTTGCAGTTTTGATCCTAATATATGCCAGGGATTGCCAGGCGGTTACTTTACTTCCCGCTGGGAAAGCCATGTTTTTCGGCGACCGGGCATTGCCCCCGCCGGGCAAATGAATAATTCAGCACTGTTCAGGTTTTTTCCCCAAAAATTGACCCACCAGCTTCATGGCGCAAAACTCCCCGCACATGGTACAGGCTTCCATTTCGGAAGGGTTCCGCTCCTGGCGGTAGCGTTTCGCTTTTTGGGGATCAATGGCCAAGGCAATTTGGGCGGACCAGTCCAGGGCTTTGCGCGCTTTGGCCATTTCCAGGTCCCACGCCCAGGCGCCGGGAATCCCCTTGGCCAGGTCGGCGGCGTGGCCGGCCAGGCGGCAGGCAATGACTCCCTCCCGCACGTCCTCCACCGTCGGCAGGCTTAAGTGTTCGGAAGGAGTGACGTAACAGAGGAAATCCGCCCCCGCCATGGCCGCCAGCGCTCCCCCGATGGCGGCTGTAATGTGGTCGTATCCCGGCGCGACGTCGGTAACCAGCGGCCCCAGGACGTAGAAGGGGGCTTCCCGGCAAAGGGTTTTTTGAATCTTAATGTTGGTCTCAACCTGGTCTAAAGGGATGTGTCCGGGTCCTTCCACCATGGCCTGGACGCCCGCTTCCCGCGCCCGGTCCACCAGTTCCCCCAGAACGATTAACTCCTGGATTTGCGCCCGGTCGCCGGCGTCGGCCAGACAGCCGGGCCGCAGGCCGTCGCCCAAACTTAAGGTTACGTCGTAACGCCGGCAGATCTCCAGCAAGCGGTCAAAGTGGGCAAAAAGGGGATTCTCCCGCTGGTTGTAGAGCATCCAGCCGGTTAAGAAGGAACCGCCGCGGCTGACGATATCGGCAATGCGCCCCTGTTTTTTAAGCCTCTCGATTACTTCCAGGGTAACTCCACAGTGCACGGTTACAAAGTCGACCCCGTCGGCAGCCTGTTTTTCGATTACCGAAAAAAGATCCTCAGCCGTCATAGCCACGATACTGCCCCGTTTTTCCTTCGCCTCTACGGCGGCCTGGTACACCGGCACCGTCCCGAGGGGAACGGGACACCGGGCGAGGATTTCCCTCCTGGTGGTGTCTAAGTCTCCCGCCGTGGAAAGATCCATGATCGTATCGGCGCCCGCTTCCAGAGCCGCGCTTAATTTCGCCAGTTCGTCGGCCAATTCGGGAAAAGCGGAAGAAGTCCCCAGATTCGCGTTTACCTTCGTGCGCAGCCCCCGGCCTATTCCGCAGGGGTCGAGGCGGGGATGGTGTTTATTGGCGGGGATGACAATTGTGCCGGCCGCCACCCCTTCTCTGATGAACTCTACGGCAACCTTTTCCTTTTCCGCCACCCGTATCATTTCCGGAGTAATTTTTCCGGAACGGGCCGCCATGATTTGCGTCATTGGTCAAACCCCCGTTTTGTAGAATTAGACCTTTCATACCGCTTGGGCTTTTAAGCGAACCAGCAGCGCGGCAAAATGCCCTTACCTGGCCAGTTTTGCCTTTCTCACCGCATCGCTTAAAGCAAGAGCAGCTTCTTTGACGTCGGGGGCGCCTGCTACAGCACTGATTACCGCCACGCCGTCGGCGCCGGCCCGCACAACTTCAGGAGCATTTTGGACCGTGATCCCGCCGATGGCCACTTTCGGAACGGTTATCTTCCCCTCCATCTGCCGGAGCAGGTCCAGGCCGACCGGGCCGACGGCGGTATCTTTGGTTTTCGTGGCGTAAACCGGCCCCACCCCGATATAATCGGCCCCCTGCTGTTGGGCCAGGAGAGCCTCCTCCAGACTATGGGCAGAAATGCCGATGATCTTTTCCGGGCCCAGGATTTGCCTCGCCACCGCCGGCGGCAGGTCGTCCTGGCCGAGGTGCACACCGTCGGCCTCGACGGCCAGAGCAACATCCACCCGGTCGTTGATGATCAGGGTCACACCCTTTTCCCGGGTCAGGCGGCGCAACTCCCGGCCGATCTCGATCAACCGGCGGACCGGGCAGTCCTTTTCCCGCAGCTGGATTACCGTGGCCCCGCCTGCGATGGCTGCCTTCGCAACTTCACCCGGCGGCCTCCCCAGGGCGGTTTTTTCTCCAGTGATAACGTACAGAGTGCAGTCAATTTCCCTTTTCAGGCCCGGGAGAAACATTAAGTGATGATCGGCAAGCATTTCCTTTTCTAATTCGTAGAGGTCAAACCGCAGCTTTTTAAATTCTCCTTCCGGGCGCAAAAATTTTGTATACTCCTCGAGCACCCGCAGCGCTTCCTGGACGCGCTTAAAATTCGCCGTTAGCAAGTCCAGGCAACTCCCGCGCCGGTACTCCTCCTCCGCGTCCAAATTTAACCCCACATCGCCCGCGGAATCCCTGGCCGCCAGCAGCCGCCCGGGAGCGCCGGGAACGGTTTCCTGCAGGACCCGCAAGCGGTGCCGGACGTGCTTGAAACGGCCGGTCAGGGCGGGATCGTCAAGCATAAAGCGGGCTACCTCTTCCAGGACCCGAATTCCTTCCCGGGCCCGGTTAAAGTTGGCGTCAATAATGCGGTACAGATGGGTTAGTCCCTTTTTCACAAACCACGCTCCACCCCTGCAACAGATTTTCCGCCAAAGATAAAGAAAACAAGGTGATTCCGAAAATAAAAATTACCCACCAGCAAGGGCAGGTATAGACTTATTTTTCTAATACCCATTCCCTACGCTGGCATGATCCAGATCAGGTTCAAAGGGTAAAGCGCCAAAAACGCTTTTCTCAGCCCGGCACTCAATACTCCAGGTTTTCCTGCCAAGATGTCTGGTGTGAATTGAGTAATCCTGTCGAAAAGGATTACCGGTCGTACATTTGAGTGCCGGGCACCCCTATGGGCTCGTCCGGATATTTATTTCTTTTTCATTATATTCGCGCCGGAGCGCAGAATTCCTTTTCGGCGAGGCCTTTAATTTTCCAGGTGACTGCTTAAAATTCCTTTCACCCTGTCTATTTCAAAAGGTTTGGCCAAACAACATCGGGCCCCTTTCTCCGTAACCGCTTTTTTAATTTCCTCGGAAATATAGGCAGTCATCATGATCACCTCGGTTTCGGGGGCAATTGCCTTTATCTCGCCCAATGCTTCCAGCCCGTCCATGACCGGCATCTTTACATCCATAAAGACCACCTGCGGGCGGATTTTCCGCACCATTTCCACGGCCTCCAGGCCGTTTTCGGCCAGGTACACTTGATGCCCCGCTTCCGCCACCACCGAACCCAGCAACTGCCTCATTCCCGGCTGGTCATCGACAACCAGGACAACCAGCTTATTTTTCATTCCAGACACCTCCGCCAATTTCCGACATAATATAACATTTACACAAATTTTTTCCGGATTATTTGTTTCGACAAGAAGAATATTTTTTCCTCTAAGAAATCCAAAAATTCCATGGGAAATTGTGTAATTTTTTCGGAGGTGCAGCAAAAAAATTATTTTACAGCCTCTACCAGGGCGCTAAAAAGTTTTAAAAACCGGAGATCTTTTTCCCACATCCCTTCCGGGTGACACTGGACACCCAGGGCAAAACGGTGCTGCGTGCTCTCGACCGCTTCGATCACGCCGTCGCTGGCGCGGGCACAAACGATAAATCCCGGCGCAGGGTTGCGGATTGCCTGGTGGTGAAAACTATTCACGCGGATTACCTTTTCCCGGAAAATGTTCTCCAGGCGGGTACCCGGCTGGATTTGAATGTTGTGCGTGGGGGCCCAGTAGGGAGCCTTTTGGTTGTGTTTGAGGCAGCCTTTGAGCTGCGTGGGGAGGTCCTGGTAGATGTCTCCTCCGGCAGCGATGTTCAGCACCTGCGCCCCCCGGCAAATTCCTAAAACCGGTATGCCGGCGGCCAGGGCGATTTTGACCAGGGCAATTTCGAAAGCGTCCCTCGCCGGGGTAATCTCCCCGCAGGGCGGCAGGGGCTCCTCCCCGAAATATTCCGGATCGACGTCTCCGCCGCCGGTAAGAAGCAAACCGTCGATCAAAGACGGCAACTCCCCAATCTCATTCTGCCCCAGGCAATCGGGGATTAAAACGGGCAGTCCTCCTGCGGCGGTAATTGCCCTGGCGTATAGAGAATTTAAATAATACCGTCCGCTGTTGTCATCCCAGCTGCAGGTAATTCCGATGACAGGGGGCAACCTTCCACACTCCCTTGAAAACAACCCTCTTTATTAAGTACCGTTGCCGTTGGGGATATACTTTACCGCGCCTGGTCCCCTGCTGATCGCTATTTTCCCCGTCCGCACCATTTCCACAATTCCGTGCTCTTCCAAAACGGCACAGAGGGCGTTGATTTTTTCCTCATCGCCGGTCAGTTCGATCACTACCGTCTCGCGGTTGATATCTACGATGTTGGCGCGAAAAATTTCGACGATGTCGACTATATCCGAACGGTGCGCGGGGGAGGCCTTTACTTTAATCAGAGCAAGTTCCCGCTCGATTGTTTCGGGGCTTTCCAGTTTCTTTATCTTGATCACGTCAACCAGTTTGGACAACTGCTTGATTACCTGATCCAGTTCCCGGTCATCGCCATTGATGACCAGCGTAATCCGGGTGATATCCTGCTCCTCCGTATAACCGGCCGTAATACTTTCGATGTTAAAAACCCGCCTGCTTAAAAGCCCGGAAATCCGGGCCAGAACGCCCGGTTTGTTTAAAACCAGGACCGCCAGAGTGTGCTTCACCGGCAATCTCCCTTTCTAATCTTTGCTTCTGAATATCATAGCACAGAATATCCTGTTTTTCTACCTTATTTTCTTTGGGGAAACAAAAGGACTTCCGGCAATATAAAACCGCAGCGGCAGTTCC
>JBFMEJ010000129.1:0-5163 GCA_040753275.1 Bacillota bacterium | reverse complement strand
TTTTTATCGCCCTGCAGTTTCTGACCAGGATACCGTTGCCGGGAAAACATTTTGAAGAAAAAGAGCTTGGCCGGGCCATGGCATTTTTCCCTTTGGCCGGCCTCTTTCTGGGGGGCGCGACGGCGTTCGTTTATTTCCTTTCTTCCCTGTATCTGGCGGCTCCTGTAGGCGATTTTCTCGCTATCCTCACTTTAATCCTGCTCACCGGCAACATGCACATAGACGGCCTCATGGACACTGCCGACGGCCTGTTCAGCGGCCGGCCGCGGGAAAAAATCTTAGAAATTATGCGGGACAGCCGCTCGGGGGCGCACGGCGCCGTTGCAGGGTTCCTCGATTTGCTGGCCAGGTACGTATTTCTAGGGCAAATCGCTCCGGAAGCCAAAATCTTTGCCCTGCTCGTCACCCCTGTCTGGGGGCGTTGGGCGCAGGTGTACGGGGCGGCCCGCTATCCGTACGCCCGGGCGGACGGGGGCTTGGGCAGCATCAGCCGGTATGTGGGGCGCCGGGAAATAACCCTGGCCTCCCTTACCGTGCTCGCGGCCACGCTGCTCTTGCTCGGCCCCCAGGGAGGCGTCCTGGCCGTGGCCGCCCTGGCCGGCGCCGTAGCTGCCGGCACGGCCGTCTTCGCCCGGTACATTGCGGGCAAAATTAACGGCATGACCGGGGATACCCTCGGCGCCCTCGGTGAGGGTGCGGAAGTGCTTGCGTTGTTCTGCCTGCAGGCCATTTTTTAAAAGAATTTTTTTTTCGTGGCGGCAAACGAACAGCAAGAAAAAGCTGATATTTCTCAAGGAGGAGGTAAAAAACGAGATGCAAATCAAGGAAATCGTCAAACAGATCCAGCCGGCAAGCGAAAAATGGCGCGAAAAAGCCAGGGAACGCCTGGCGAACCTGATCATCCCGCAGGGCAGCCTGGGGGACCTGCTGGCGCTGGCCGAACAGCTCGCCGCCGTCAAAGAAACCCTAAAGCCCTCCGTCCAAAAAAAGGCGGTCGTGGTAATGGCCGCCGACCACGGGGTGGTGGAAGAAGGGGTGAGCGCCTATCCGGCGGAAGTTACCCCGCAGATGGTGGCCAATTTTGTGGGCGGAGGAGCGGCCGTAAGCGTCCTGGCGGAAGTCGTCGGGGCGCGCGTGGTGGTCGTGGACATGGGGGTGGCCGCCGACCTGGACCACCTTGCCAGGGAAGGGAAGATCCTTTCCCGAAAGGTGGGTTTCGGCACCCGCAATCTCGTGCGGGGCCCGGCCATGTCCCGGGAGCAGGCGCAGCAGGCCCTGCACGCCGGATTTGCCATCGCCGAGGAATTGGTTCGGGAAGGATACGAACTCCTCGCCACCGGGGACATGGGCATCGGCAACACCACCCCGAGCAGCGCCATCCTGGCCGTCTTTTCCGGACGTCCGGCGCTGGAGGTGACGGGCCGGGGAACGGGGATTAGCGACGAAATCCTGGAAAATAAAGTGCGGGTAATCGAAAAGGCCATCGCGGTCAACCGGCCCGACCCGGACGACCCGCTGGACGTGCTGGCCAAAGTGGGCGGTTTTGAAATTGGCGGGCTGGCCGGGCTGATCCTGGGGGCCGCCGCCCGGAAGACGCCGGTGATCATCGACGGCTTTATTTCCTCCGCCGCCGCCCTCCTGGCCAAAAAACTGGCACCCTCCAGCGTCGACTACATGATTGCCGGGCACCTGTCCACGGAGCAGGGGCACCGCCTTATGCTCGCGGAACTGGGCAAAAAGCCCCTGCTCGCGCTCAACCTGCGCCTGGGAGAGGGAACCGGGGCGGTGCTGGCGATGCCCGTCGTGGCCGCCGCCGCCAACGTGATGAGCAAAATGCTTACCTTCGAGGAAGCGGGAGTATCTAAAAAAATACCCTCTTCTTAGATACTCCTGCTTCCCAAGAATACCTGAGTCTTCCTCACCTTCTTTCTTTCGGGGGACCTTTTGGGGGCGGAAGAAGTGCAGCCGGTTGTTTTCCGGACCGGTTTTGTAATACGATATAAGCATTAAAAATTTGCTTTTGCAGGAGCGGATTGAATGTGCAGCGCGGCAAATTTATCCTCGTCACCGGCGGAGCCAGAAGCGGCAAAAGCGCGTTTGCCGAAAAGCTGGCGAAAGAAAGCGGCAAAAAGGTAATCTACCTGGCCACCGCCACTGCCGAAGACGAAGAGATGGCCCAAAGGATCGCGCGCCACCGGCTGCGCCGGCCTCCCGACTGGGAAACCGTCGAAGAACCCCTGGAAGTGCCCGGCGTCATTGAAAAGTACAGCGCTCCCGGGCAGTTAATCCTGGTTGACTGCCTGGCGCTCTACTTGAGCAACCTTTTGCTCAAAGCTAAAGACCGGCCGGATCCAGAAGACGCGCCAGATTTTCCCGGCGAGGAAGAACGCATCCTCCAGGCCTTAAAGCGCCTGGGCGAAGCAATCTCTTTTTCCGCGGCAGAAATCATCATCGTAACCAACGAAGTAGGCTGGGGGCTGGTGCCCACCCACCCTCTGGGCAGGGTTTACCGCGATCTATTGGGCATCGCCAACCAGCGCCTGGCCTCCCTGGCCGACCGGGTCTACCTGGTGGTCTGCGGTCTGGCTTTAGAAATCAAATCTTTACAGGCCGACCCTCTGGCGGGGCGTTTCTAAAAGGGCGTTTCTAAAAAATTGGCGAGGCTTTTTTATTTAAAAAATCCTTTCTAAAGCGACGGCCATCTTCAATAAATTAGGGGTTGTTTGCCGGGGTCGATTCCGGTACAACTCCTTATTGCCGAAACCGGCCTTCGCTGGATATAATGAAAGAAATTTTTTTCGCATTAACCGGGAATTGATAATGAAAAGATCTGAACGGGAGTGAGTTTTATGTGCATGGAAAAAACGGACTGGGAAAAGGCTGTGGAATTTCACGGGCATAGCTGCCCCGGCCTGGCCATTGGGTACCGGGTGGCGAAAGTGGCCCTGCGGGAACTGGCGGAAAGCCGGGCGGCGGACGAGGAACTGGTGGCGATTGTGGAGAACGACGCCTGCGGCGTGGACGCCGTTCAGGTGCTGACCGGCTGCACCCTGGGCAAGGGAAACCTGCTTTTTCGCGACTACGGAAAGCACGTTTTCACCTTCGTCTGCCGGAACAGCGGCAAAGCAGTGCGGATTTCAATACGGGGGAACGGCTGGAGGCGGGACAGCGAGGATTCCCGGGAGCTGCGCGAGAAGGTCTTCAGCGGAACGGCCACCCCGGAGGAGGAAGAGCTATTCCGCCGGCGCCAGGAAGAACGCATCCACCATATTTTGGAGGTGCCGGAAGAAGAATTTTGTACGGTTCAGCACATTAATGCAGAGCTGCCGCCCAAAGCCAGGATTTTTTCTTCTGTAACCTGCGCCTTCTGCGGCGAACCCGTTGCCGAGGCAAGGGCCCGGGTGCGGGAGGGGAAGTTTGCCTGCATCCCCTGCGCCGGGGAGTATTCCCGGGGGTGGTAAAAAACTCCGCCCCCTCTTTTTGTTTCATCCTGCCTGCTGGCCCGGTACCGGGAGGGGGAAGCGGCGCTGAAAGCTTACCTGGACGATTACGCCTTTTTGGTCTGGGGGTTAATTGAACTGTACGAGGCGTCTTTTCAGAAGGATGCTTTCTTGTGCGCCGCCCGGGGCATCGAGATTGAGATCGCCTTTACCCGGAAATTGGGGGCGGGGCTTTTCGGCGGCGAGGGATTTATTTTGCAGCGGCTCACGGGCGGAGGACTGGCCTTCGTGCACGCCGGAGGCACGATCATCAAAAAAGAACTGGCCCCCGGAGAGTGTCTGCGGGTGGACACGGGCTGTCTGGTTGCCTTTGCTCCGTCGGTGGACTACGATATCCAGTTCATCGGGGGTTTTAAAAACGCCCTTTTCGGCGGCGAGGGAATCTTTCTGGCCCGCCTGACGGGGCCGGGACTGGTTTACCTGCAGAGCCTGCCCTTTTCCCGCCTGGCTGACCGGATTATGGCGGCGGCCCGCTTTGCGCAAAAAGGCGAACAGCCTGGGGTAGCCGGTCTGGGCGGAGGCATCCTGGGCGGTATTTTAGGCGGAGACAGAAACTTCTAGAAGTGGGGGTTTTTGGTTTGGAACGGTTTCGCAAATATATCGACCGGGAAATTAACCTGGAGAACGTCAAAAACGCGGATCGCCTGAGCGCTTTCGAGGTAATCTGCACATATTTGCCGGATCCCCCGGAGGAATTCGACGAGTTTGAATTCCGCACCGGCTTTCCCGGGGAAAACAAGATCGTCCTCACCGTGGCCGTCGAAATGGGGAGAATCAAAAGGGTTATGTTTAGTGCCGCTGATGAAGAAGATCCCGATGTGCTGAGGAGTTTGACACAGCCCCAGTTAAATGACCTGCTGGCGAAAAAGGGTGAACTGCTGGTCGAATTCTTTCAATATATAACCGCGGGAAGGGGTTAATTTCAAAATTAGCCGGGTTAACCCATTGTTGTTACGAAGCCCACCTTATTTAATACTTTTTGGCGATATTAATAAAGTTTCAAAAGTATTATAATCTTTTGTGATTAATTAGGCTATCAATCAGGCGTTGATAAAATTTGAATGCGAAGGAGGTTGCATTTTGAACACTTTGGGAAGGTCTTTTTCGATGTGGAGAAAGGTTTTGCTGGTAGGTGCAGGGATCCTTTTCCTCCTGGCGGCGGCCGGTTGCGGCGGCCAGGCCGGCAAGGGGGGCGCCGGGGGCAAACAGGAAGCGGGGAAGGCGGCCAAGCCAATCAAGGTGGGTATCATCGATTGCTACACAGGCCCGGCCACCACCTATACCCAGGACGCTCTTGACGGGTTCAAGCTGGCCATCGAGGAAAGCAGCAAGCAGGGCGGGCCGCAGATTGAATTCGTCCAGCGGGACGACCAGTTCAAGGTGGACGTAGCTCTTAACTGGGCGAAGGAACTGGTTATGCGCGAGCAGGTGGATCTGCTGGCGGGCAGCATCAACAGCGCGGCGGCCCTGGCGGTTTCCAATTACGCGAAAGAGAATAAGGTTCCGTTCTTTGTCTGGGGGGCCATGAGCGATAAAATCAGCGGCGAGGCGGGGCACCGGTACGTCTTTCAAATGCTTCCCAATACGGCCATGATCGGCCGCGCCGGCGCCGTGCAGATGGCCAAGCTTCCCTACACCAGGTACTGGCTGGCGGGCAGCGACT
>JBFMEJ010000128.1:0-5197 GCA_040753275.1 Bacillota bacterium | reverse complement strand
GGACAACAGCAGCTCGTTGCCGTCCCAGTCGGTGTTAAGGGGCTCATCAAAAGAAACTTCGGAGCGGGTTTTGCTGTTCCGGCGCAGGTACATTAAAATTTCGTTTTCGATGCACCGGGAAGCATAAGTGGCCAATTTGATTTTTTTCGCGGGATCGAAGGTATTGACCGCTTTAATCAAGCCGATGGTGCCAATTGAGACCAGGTCTTCGATCCCCACCCCCGTGTTTTCAAATTTGCGGGCGATATAGACCACCAGCCGCAGGTTTCTTTCAATCAAAACAGTCCGCACGGCACCATCCCCGGCCTCCAGCTGATCAATTAAATAACATTCTTCGTCGTTGGAAAGGGGCGGCGGGAGGGCCTCGCTGCTGCCGACGTAATGAATTTCCGGATAAAAGCCCAAGCGGCCCAGCACCTTCAGGGTATAAAGACGCAGAATGAGTTTTATTCGCCAGATTTTAAGCATGCATAAACCCCCCAAACTGGTCGTCGGTCGTCAAACGTCGGACGTTTTTACGCCGCTTCCAATAAAGCCGGGTGGAGGAGGGCCTGGTAATTTTCGCCGGAATGCAAGCGGTGGTGGTAAATCCCCACGATCACTTTTTCGGCGGTGATTTTTTTCGAGCCCTGATCGATCTCCACCGCATCGGGGCGGAGGCCGGCCATCAGCCCGTGCTGCTGACCCAGCGACTGGAAAGGAATGGCCCGCAAGCGCGCCGCCCACGGTGTGTTGGCCAAATCGGCAAGCAACCGGGCGTAATCAGGTTTTTCCTCAAAAGACTCCCGGATCTCCGGCGGCAAAACCGTTTTCAGCGCCTCGTACTCCACGACGATCACCGGGTAGCCGCTTAAAGGATCAACCAGGCTGTTCCCCGTATCTACCAGGGCGTCCACATCCACCCGCCGGCCGAAAAAAGAGATGGCAATCTTAAAACGCCGCCTGGTCAGGCGCCTTTCGAGCAGCCGGTGTCCCAGTCGATAAGCTGTCCAACCGAAAAGCAGGGAAAGCAGAACCCCCGACCAGAAATGGCGGCCGATCACGGCCGGGATCTCCTTCATTTCCCTGAAAAACCCCGCATTTGTATGCAGGAGGTAAGTAAACCCCAGCACCATGCCGCCAAGCGCGAAGGAGGAAAGGTAAAAAAAACCCGCGCAGGCCGCCAGGGTGCGCCAGGAGAGGGGGGCGAAGGCAGCCAGCACCATCAGCAGAGAAAAAAGCAATTTACCGGAAAGACTGAACAATAAACCCGTTCCCGGCAGGAAAGCCAGTAAAGAATAAAGGCTGCCCAGACCGGCGGCCAGCGCCAGCCGGAAAAACGAGGAACGCGCGTTGCTCAGGCGGCCCGCCGACCACAAGATGAGGTAATTCATGAGCAGGTTGCCTAAAAAAACTTGATCGACGTAAACAACGTACCCCGCCATGGCGCCCAACCCCGATAGATTGCCGTCGAGAAAGTTCCCCTACCATTATATGGCCGGTTGAATACCCTTATGACATCGCTGCAAATGTCTAGCATTAATTATAGCCTGTTATTATGTGCTATTTATGTCATATAGTGGTATTGTCGTAAATTTTCTTTCCGCGGTTTTTCGCTAAGAAATTCCCAAAATGAGGGGTTTCCAGCAGAGGTACCAATGAACGCGAAGATACCCACCCCACCCCCGCCTCGCGCGGGAAAAAATAAGCAAGTAAGAACCGTCCCTACTTGCTTGAGATTATTTTACTTTGTGCCTGCAAAAAAAACAAAGAAACGGGGTACGTTCTTCCCCGCTTCCAAATCCCTGATTCCTGATTCTTTCTAACCCCCTAATCCCTGCTCCCTAATCCCTGTCTTTTCTACCGGCGCCGCAAAAAAGCGGGAATATCCAGTTCGTCGTGGCTGCTGAAGGATTTGATCTCCAGCTCTGTCTTGGGGCGTTCCTTTTTGACCGTCCGCTGGTCAAACCCCGTGGCAATTACGGTCACCCGGACCATCTCTTCCATCGTTTCGTCAATTACCGCCCCGAAGATGATATTGGCTTCGGGATCGGCGGCCTGGGCGATGATCTCCGCGGCCTCGTTCACTTCGAACAACCCCAGGGAGGTCCCGCCGGTAATGTTGAGCAAAACGCCTTTGGCCCCATCAATGGAAGTTTCCAGCAGGGGGCTGGAAATGGCCAGTTTGGCCGCTTCCGTGGCCCGGCCTTCGCCGCTGGCCACGCCGATACCCATTAAAGCCGAACCCGTATCCTTCATGATCGTTTTCACGTCGGCAAAATCCAGGTTAATCAGCCCGGGTACGGCAATTAAATCCGAGATGCCCTGCACCCCCTGGCGCAGCACGTCGTCGGCAATGCGAAACGCCTCGATAATGGAAGTATGCTTATCAATTACCTGCAGCAAACGGTCGTTCGGAATGGTAATTAAGGTATCCACCTTACCCCGCAGGTTTTGAATGCCCATCTCCGCCTGGTTCATGCGCTTGCGGCCTTCAAAAGTAAAAGGCCTGGTGACCACACCGACCGTCAAAGCGCCTATCTCCTTCGCCACTTCCGCCACCACGGGCGCCCCCCCGGTGCCGGTTCCCCCGCCCATCCCGGCCGTTACGAATACCATGTCCGCCCCTTTTAAAGCCTGCAGGATTTCGTCCCGGCTTTCTTCCGCGGCCTTCTGGCCAATTTCCGGGATGCCGCCGGAGCCAAGCCCCTTCGTTAACTTGGCGCCGATCTGAATTTTCAGGTTGCTTTGGACCAGCTGCAAGGCCTGGGCATCAGTATTGACGGCAATAAACTCCACGCCCTTTAACCCGGCCTGGATCATCCGGTTCACGGCATTATTCCCGCCGCCGCCAACGCCGATTACTTTAATGCTGGCAAACTGATCGGTTTCCAGTTCAAAGTCGAGCACGAAAAACTCCCCCCATTGTTGATAAAAACCACCTGGATTACCCAATTTTTTAGCAAACCGGCGAAGCAATCAATCGGTTGCTTTAAAATATTCAACAAAAGGTTAATTTCCCCTTTTTTTCTGCGAATAAATTTTCAAAACCGGGCTTCTTTCCGTTTCCGGGATAATTTTCTTTTTACTTCTTCAACAAATGGCGCCGGATAATGGCCAGGTTTTGAAATAAACGAACGCCAAAAGCAACCACCGCCGCCAGGTAGAGGTCGATCCCCAGGCGTTCCCCGGCAAAAGCCAGGCCGGCGGCTAAAAGGGCGTTGCTAAAGAAGCCGGTGAGGAAAATGGTGTTGTCAAAGGTATCCTCCATCCCGGCCCGGATCCCCCCGAAAATCGAATCCAGGGCGGCCAAAGCAGCCACCGAGAGGTACTTAGCGTAAGCGCCGGGAAGAAGCAACGGAATATTTAAGCCAATCAACACGCCCAGGGCCAGTCCAAATATTGCCAGCCAGAATCCCAACCACATTATTTCACTTCACCTGCTTTGCACTGGTTTTGCGTATGTATGCTGACGCATACCGGTATAGGCGGGGATGGTTAGTTTATCGTGGGGCTGAATTTCTATGCGTACGCCCAGATCCTTCAAATATTCGACCACCCCGCCCGGGATGCTTAACGCGGCCTTCAGGGCATCGGCCCTCCCGATGGCCAGCACGTGGTACGGAGGAACCACCCTGGTCAGGTTAATGTTGATAAAGGGAGCGGCAAAACGGATTTCGCTGGTGGCTACAATTCTTTGACCGTTGATGGAAATGGCTTCCGCACCGGCGGCGCGCAATTCATTCACGATGCGCAGCAAATCTTCGTCGCGGATCACGTATAAACTTGCCGGCCGGCCGGTTTGCTGGAGCAAAGGCGGGTTCTCCAGGATAATCTCGACTCCGGGCCCGCTGACCGCCGTCAGGCCGGCTGCAATTTTCGCCTTCTCCAGCTCCCCTTGCATTGCCGCCTGCGCCTGCTGCTGCCCCCTGGTTGCCTGGGAGAGTTTCGCCTCTAAATCGCTGACTTCGCTTTGCAGCCGGGTCTTTTCTGTATCCAGCTGGCGCAGTTCCGTAGCCAACTCCTGGGCCCTCCCGGCGGGCACCCCTTGTTCAATCCGGCTGGATACCCGGAATTGAAAAGTCAGCAGCAGCCCCGTGATCAGGGCAACGAGGGTCACGGAAATGTACATGGGCCATTTCATGCGCTGTTCCCCTTTGGAATAGCATCTTACTCCTCGCGCGGGCTCTTTTGAGCCCCCGCCGGTACGGACTCCGCCGCCCCGGTCACCGGCCGGGCGTAATCAAACCGGATGCTTCCGGTGTAGGCCGGGATCGTTAAATTATCGACCCGCCGCACCGCCACCTGAATCCCCCAGAATTTCAGCTGGTCGATAATGCCTCCCCGCATTTGCAGGGAATTGATCAAATTATCCTGGTTCCCAATGGCGGCGATGACAAAGGGCGGGGTAAGCCGGTAACTTTTATTCGTCAGGATCGTCGGGCCGACGCAGCGAATTTCGCTGGTGGCCAGCAGCCGCTGGCCGTTAATGGCCAGCGCTTCCGCCCCGGCGGCCTTTAGCTCGTTGAGCACATTCAAAACATCTTCATCGTGCAAAACATATAAATTGGGGTTTTCGCCGGGCTGGACAACCACATTGCTGTCGTTCAGGGTCACCTCTACCCCCGGCCCGGAAACCGCCATCAGGCCGGCCTCGATGCGCGCCTTGTCCAGTTCCTCCTTAAGGGGGCCCAGCTGCGCCCCGGCAGCGAGGCGATCCAGCTGTGCGCGCAAGTCGCCGACCCGTTTTTTTAAAGCGTCGCGCTCCTGCCGCGACTGGTTTACCTGCTCGACCAGGGCCTGCTTTTGCTGCACGGCGGGAGATTTTTCCACATCCCTGGTGATCCGGAATTGAAAGGTCAACAGAAGACTGATGGCGAGTCCTGCCAAAAACAGGGCCAGATGATAGCTTTTCAGCCGGCTGCTTACCTGCACAGCAACACCCCCCTGCACCTCTGCACCTTTTTGCCTGTTCAACTCTGGACAGTTTTAAATTTTACGACCGGCGCTCCCGGCTGGGAAAGATCAATGTATTCGATCTGTTTCCCTTTCAGTTCTTTCAAGATTTGCACCAAAAGCGCACCCTTTTTCGGTACATTTTCGGGCTCGCCCAGACTGCACCGGGTTCCCTGGAGGGTATACAAAACAACCCGGTCGTTTTGTTGCAGGCTGACTTACGACAACACGTCCACCAGTCCGGTGGGAAGGTTGACGATCA
>JBFMEJ010000127.1:0-5223 GCA_040753275.1 Bacillota bacterium | reverse complement strand
TGAAAAGGGTGCAGGCGGCCAACGCATACCCCGACGACATTTTTGACATCATGTATACTTCCGGGACCACCACCTTGCCCAAGGGTGCCATGTTAAGCCACGACATGAGTTTGCGGAATATCTTCAGCATTTGTGTTCACCGGGCCATCGAGAACGGCCGGCGGTTTTATTCGCCGCTGCCTTTTTACCACATCTTTGCCTGGAATGTATTGATCATGCTTTCTACATTTATCGGCGGCAGCTTGATTACCCATTCCCAGTTTAGTCCTGCCGAAGCATTGTGGCTGATGGAAAAATACAAAGCCAACGAAATAACCTGCGTGCCTTCTATTTTACTGGCCATCATTAACCACCCGGAGCGGCAAAAGTACGATCTTTCCTCCCTGCGCTCCGTTTTTTGCGCCGCCACCCCGGCGCCGCTGCCCCTTTGGAAAAGGGCGGTGGAGGAGTTAAAGCTGATGGAGATCGGTACGGCCTACGGATTAACCGAGGCCGGGGGGGCGATTACGTTGACTTTCCCCGGGGAAACCCTGGAGATCGTGGCCACCCGGGTAGGCGAGTTAATGGCGCCGAACTGCAGCGGCGTTCCGGAGTTTGCGGGGCGCAACGTCCAGGTGAAAATCGTTGACGTGGAAACCGGGGAAGAATTGCCGCCGGGCAAGGAGGGCGAGCTGCTCTGCCGGGGGAACACGGTTTGCCGGGGGTATTACAAGCGTCCCCAGCTCAACGCCGAACTGATCGACAAAGACGGCTGGCTGCGCACGGGCGACCTGCTGATCCTCCACCCCGACGGGTATTTTCAGTTTACCGGGCGGAGCAAGGAGATTTACAAAACTTCCGGTGAAAACGTTATTCCCAAGGAAATCGAGGATATTATCAGCACCCACCCGAAGGTCAACCAGGTTTACGTGGTGGGTGTGCCCCACGAGATCATGGGTGAGGTGGGCGTTGCCTTTATCGAGCTGAAGGCCGGGGAGTCGGCTACGCGGCGGGAAATAATCGGCTTTTGCAAGGATAAACTGGCCAAATTTAAAATTCCCCGTTACGTGTTTTTCGTTTCCGGCCGGGAGTTGCCCTTTACTGCCACGGGGAAGATTCAGAAATTTAAGTTGGTGGAGTACGCGAAAAAGCTGCTGGCGGAAAAAATTCAGGAGGCCATCGAGGTTTAAAAAAGTCGTTTGAGGGACGGGGGTTTTGACCTCTCCTGTTCTGTCTTTTCACGGGAAGGGCCGATCGGCCAGGGGACCTCGCGGGGCCGTTATGGCCGCCCGCCGGGGTAGACCAGGGTTTCTGTTATTTTGAAGGCCGGGAGGATGAAAAAATGCGGGAGCGGATCGTCATCACCGGAATGGGGGCGGTTACCCCCATCGGCATCGGCGTTGCGGAATACTGGCGCGCTTTAGTCAGCGGCAAGGGCGGCGTGGGCAGGATCACCCGTTTTCCTCCCGACGGGCTGCCCTGTCAGATCGGTGCGGAAGTGAAGGGTTTCGCGCCGGAGAATTACCTGTCTAAAAAGCTGGTTAAAGAAACCGACCCCTTTGCCCAATACGCCATTGCGGCCATGCAGATGGCCATCCAGGAGAGCGGGTTGGAGCTTTCTGCAGAGGATCCTTATCGCGTAGGGGTGGTGCTGGGCACTTCCATCGGGGGGATCGCTTCCATTGCGGAAGCCCAGGACCGGATCACCCGCACCGGCTCGCTGCGGATGAGCCCGCACTTTATCACGAAAATGCTGGGGAACCTGGCGGCGACGCACGTGGCCATCAGCTACGGCTTAAAGGGACCCAGTGTAACTGTCAGCACCGCCTGCGCCTCCGGCGGGGACGCGGTGGGCGTGGCGGCCATGTTTTTGCAGCTGGGCGAAGCGGATGTGATGATTGCCGCCGGTACGGAATCGCTGTTCTGTACGCTGGTGATTGCCGGGCTGCACGCAACCAGGGCGGTTTCCACCAACAACGGAGAGCCGGAAAAAGCCTGCCGGCCTTTCGACCGCCGCCGGGACGGGATGGTCCTGGGGGAAGGGGGCGGGGCAATCGTGCTGGAAACCCTTGCCCACGCCCGGAAAAGGGGCGCGCCCGTGCAGGCTGAACTGCTCGCTTACGCCAACTGCGGGGAAGGCTACCACATCACCGCGCCGGCGCCGGACGGCTCCGGCGAAATCCGGTGCATGCAGCGGGCGCTGGAAAAGGCGGGCCTGTCGCCCGGTGATGTAGACTATATCAACGCCCACGGCACCTCCACCCCCCTGGGCGATAAAATCGAGACCTTGGCCATCAAGAGCGTCTTCGGCCCCCGCGCTTACCGGATCCCCGTCAGCTCGACCAAAGGCGCCACCGGGCATTTAATGGGCGCCGGCGGGGTCGTCGAGCTGATCACCTGCGTCAAAGCCATCCAGGAAAAGCTCGTTCCCCCGACGATCAATTACGAAGAGCCGGATCCCGAGTGCGACCTGGATTACGTGCCCAACCGGGCCAGACGCGCCGAAGTCCGGATTGCCATGTCGAATGCCTTCGGCTTCGGGGGGCAAAACGCATGCCTGATCGTCGGCGAATTTTCGCCGGGGTCCTGAAAGGAAAACGCAAAGGGAAAGCGAATAATTGTAAAAAGGTGATAAAATGAATTTCCAACCTGCCCCCGGACAGGAGCTTTTGCGCAAAGCAGTCAGGGAATTTGCCGAACGGGAAGTTGCTCCCCTGGTGGAGGAAATGGAGAGCACCGACGAGGTACCGCTGGGTTTAATCAAAAAGATGGGGGCCCAGGGGTATTTGGGCGTGACGGTGCCCGCCGAAGCGGGCGGGACAGGCCTGGGGCACCTGGCCCGGATGATCCTTTTGGAAGAACTGGGGCGCGTTTCCGCCGCCATGAGCATGTCCCTGCAGTGCCTGCAATTCGGCGCGGGCTGCGTGCAGGAGTTCGGTAGCGCGGGGCAAAAAGAAAAGTACCTGCGTCCCCTGGCGAAAGGGGAAATGCTGGCCGCCGCCGCCATTACGGAAGCCGGCGGGGGATCCGACCCGGCGGGAATCGCCACGGAAGCCCTGGACTGCGGGGACCATTATTTATTGAACGGCCGCAAAGTTTTCATTACGAACTCGCACATTGCCGATCTGGGCGTTTTTATCGCCAGGACGAAGGATGAGCCGAAAAAAGAATTCATCGCCTTGCTCGTGGAAATGGGGACGCCCGGTTTTCGCCCCGGGCGGGCGGAGAAAAAAATCGGCTTCCACGGGTGCGTCACAGGGGAACTGGTCCTGGAAAACTGCCGGGTGCCGAAAGAAAACCTGCTGGGGGAAGAGGGGCAGGGACTGGCCATTGCCTTAAAAGGAGTCAGCGACTACGGGCGCACCGGCATCGTGGGTGTTGCCCTGGGACTCATGCAGGCCTCCCTGGAGGCGGCCCTGAAATTTGCCGCCGAAAGGATCCTCTACGGGAAGCCCATCAGCGCCCTCCCCGCCGTCCACTTCCGGATTGCCGAAATGTACGCCGATCTGGAGGCGAGCCGCCTGCTCGCCTACCGGGCGGCCTGGCTCCTGGACCAGGGGCGGCGCGCCGATACGGAAATTGCAGCCACGAAATTTTTTGCCACCGAAGCCGCCCTGCGCTGTGCCCGCAAGGCCATGGACATCCACGGTGCGTACGGCTGCATCAAAGGGTATGCCGTGGAGCGTTACTGCCGGGACGCCCAGCTGCTCGTCCCGGCTGACGGCACCAACGACATCATGCGGGTGGTGGCCGGTCGCAACCTGACCGCGCGCCGGGGGTAGACAAAAAAAGCGTTTTCATTTCAATGCTCTGAATAAGACAAGTAATTTTACTTTTGTCGGCTTCCAGAAATAACTAACGCCAGGGTAAGCTAACCTGGACTGGTTGAATAATTTTGCAAAGGCGGCCCGGAGCAGATCTTCGTCCCGGCCGCCCTGCTTTTGTGGCGGGAAAAAGAGACTGGCGCCGGCCCTCTTTTTTTGCTATTATGATCGTACGGGATACGATTTCGGGATACGATTTTTTAGGGAACCTTTTTGGGCAGTCCTTCCACCGCCGCGCCGGCGGCGTCTGGTTGCCCGGCTGTCGGTAAACAGGAAAGGGGGCGGAACAAATGTCCGGCAAGCTGAAGATTGCGAAAAAACCGGCCGTTCACGAACCATACCTGATCGCCGCCTGGCCGGGAATCGGCAACATCGGCCTGATTGCCGTCAACTACCTGAAGAACAGGCTGGCGGCGGAAGAGTTCGGCGAACTGGAACCGTGGCATTTTTTCTTTCCCAAGGGGGTAACCATCAAAAACGGTGTGCTGCAGGAGATGGAATTTCCCACCTGTAAATTTTTCTATAAAAAAGGGGAGCGCGATTTGATCATCTTCCTGGCGGAGATGCAGCCTGCCGAGGATGACGAGATTTACGAAATGGCCAACCTGGTTTTGGACGTGGCGGTGGAGCTCGGCTGCCGGCGGGTTTATACCGCCGGCGCGGCGGTGGCGCCCATTCACCACACGGCCCGGCCCCGGGTGTGGGCTGTGCCCAACGACAAAGGGTTAATCAGCGAGGTCAAGAAATACGGGAACACAATTGTGATGAGCGAACTTGACGACCGGGAGGGGCGGGGCAACATCACCGGGTTAAACGGCGTGCTCCTGGGGGTGGCCAGAAAGAGGAAACTGGAAGGAATTTGTTTTTTAGGCGAAGTGCCCATGTATATCGCTCATTTTCCGGGGCCTTACACCATTTTGTATCCCAAGGCTTCCCGGTCGATTCTGGAAGTTTTTGCCGAAAGCCTGGGCATCCAGATTGACCTGGGCAATATCAATGCCTTCGCCAACAACGTGGAGCGGGAGATCGAGGGCATTTATCAAAACCTGCCGCCGGTCATCCGTGAGGAACTGGATAAGCTGAAGCATTTTACGCCCGTTAAGGAGGCCGAACCCGGGCCGATTACCGACGAAGAAAAGGAAAGGATAATTAAGGAAGTGGAAGAATTTTTCAGGAGGGGAGGAAAACATGATTAAAGAAACCCCCGGCGCAAAGGAACCGTTTCTGGTTGTCGGCTGGACCCCGGATGCGGGGGAGGTAGGCTGGCGGGTGAGCAATTACCTGAGGAAGCACCTTCCCCTGCGGGAAGGCGAAGAAATTGAGCCGCTGGGGTTTTTCTCCTTAAGCGGGGTGGAAATCAAGGGGGACGTCCTCCGCTTTCCCCAGGCGAAATTTTTCTTTCTGGAGGGAAAGGATTTCA
>JBFMEJ010000126.1:0-5245 GCA_040753275.1 Bacillota bacterium | reverse complement strand
GCCCGGGGTGTCGGCGGGGCGCACCACCAGGGGAAAACCGGTTTCCCGGGCAAAAGCCACGGCCTCTTCCACGCTTTGCACAATGGTGCTGGCCGGAACGGGTTCACCGATCCGCTCCATGGTCGCCTTAAACTCTTCCCGGTCTTCCGCCCTTTTGATCGCCTCCAGGGGAGTACCCAGCAGCCTTACCCCTGCCGCCGCCAGCACCCCCGCCTCGGCCAGCTGCAGGGCCATGTTCAGCCCCACCTGCCCGCCCAAGGTGGGGAGCAGTCCGTCCGGCTTTTCTTTTTTGATGACGGCGGTAACGAATTCGGGAGTCAAGGGTTCGATGTAAATGCGGTCGGCCATGTTGGTATCGGTCATGATGGTGGCCGGGTTGCTGTTGATCAGGACCACTTCCAGGCCTTCTTCACGTAAGGCCCGGCAGGCCTGGGTCCCGGCGTAATCAAATTCCGCTGCCTGACCGATGATAATTGGTCCGGAGCCAATTACCATTACTTTCCGGAGATCTTTTCTAATCGGCATGTTTTATGTCGTTTTCCTCCTTATCTTGATCCCATTAGTTCCATGAACTGGTCGAACAGGTAAGCGGATTCCTGCGGCCCGGGGGAGGCCTCCGGATGGTATTGCACAGAAAAAACCGGCAGGTGCCGGTGCCGGATTCCTTCCACGGTCTGGTCGTTTAGATTCCGGTGGGAAACGATCACCGGCAATCCCCGGAGCGATTCTTCATCGACGGAAAACCCGTGATTGTGGGAAGTAATGTATACTTTTCCGGTGGTCAGGTCCTTCACGGGGTGGTTGGCACCCCGGTGGCCGAATTTCATTTTATAGGTTTTGGCGCCCAGGGCCAGCGCAATTACCTGGTGGCCCAGGCAGATGCCAAACATGGGCACCCGGCCGATGAGTTCCCTAACTGTCGCAATGGTATAAGGCACGTCCACGGGGTCCCCCGGTCCGTTGGAGATTAACACGCCCTGCGGGTGCAGCGAAATTATTTCGCCGGGCGTTGCTGTGGGCGGCACCACGACCACCGCGCAGTTTCTTTTTTGCAGGTGGCGAATTATGTTAAGCTTGGAGCCCAGGTCGAGCAGGACGACCCGGGGGCCGCTGCCTTCCAAGGTATAAATCTCTTTCGTGGCCACTTCCGGAACCAGTTCCTGGCCGGTCAGGTGAGGGCAGCGGCGGGCTTTTTCGACCAGTTCCTGCGGTGATGGCGCCAGCGTGCTGATTACTCCGCGCATGGTGCCGTAGTTGCGCAGGTGACGGGTCAGGGCGCGGGTGTCCACGCCGGAGAGCCCGATGATCCCTTCCTGGGCTAAGAAGTCGGCCAGGCTGTAGCTGGCCCGCCAGTTGCTGGGCCGGGTACATTCCTCGTGGACGATGAAGCCTCGCACGTAGGATTTTTTCGACTCAAAATCCTCCCGGTTAATCCCGTAGTTGCCGATCAGCGGGTAGGTCATGACGACGATTTGCCCGCAGTAGGAGGGATCGGTAAGAATTTCCTGATAGCCGGTCATTCCGGTGTTGAAGACCACTTCGCCCCATTGTTCACCGGCGGCGCCGAAGGCGCGGCCGGAAAAGATAGTGCCATCTTCGAGGGCCAGGGTTGCCTGCATTAAATACGTCTCCTCCAATCGAAAATAGTTTCTGCCACCATTTCCCATTGGGCTGGAATTGTCCGGCTCGCTCCGGTGCCAACCCTCATGGGAACTTACCGCTGATACACCACCCGGCCGCCGACAATGGTTGCCACCGGCAACCCCTTCAGGCGCCAGCCAGTGAAGGGGGTGTTGCGCCCCTTGCTGGCAAACCGGGCCGGGTCCACGACCTCTTCCAGTTCCGGGTCGATGATGGTGAGATCGGCATCCGCCCCCGCTTCCAGGGTTCCTTTCGGAATACCCAGGATGCGGGCGGGATTGATCGTCAATTTGGCTACAGCTTCGATGGGATCGAGGATGCCGGGATGCACCAACTTCGTCCAGACCAGCCCCACGGCCGTTTCCAGGCCCACCATCCCGAAGGGGGCGTTGCCGTACTCCACGTCTTTTTCCTCCGGAGCATGCGGCGCGTGGTCGGTGGCGATTACATCTATGGTGCCGTCGTGCAGCCCCTCGCAGATGGCCTGCACGTCGGCTGCGCTGCGCAGGGGCGGGTTTACTTTGGTGTTGGGGTCAAAGCCGAGCACCGCTTCATCGGTCAGGGAAAAATGATGAGGAGTCGCTTCCGCCGTCACGGCAAGCCCTTTCGCTTTCGCCTGCCGCACCAGTTCCACCGCCCCGGCCGTGCTGACGTGCGCAATGTGCAATTTGCAGCCGGTGGCTTCGGCCAAAATAATATCCCGAGCCACCATGATTGTTTCCGCTGCCGCCGGGATGCCTTTCAATCCCAACACGGTGGAAAAGTACCCTTCGTGAACGAGCCCGCCGGCCGACAAACCGGTATCCTCGCAGTGCTCGATAATCGGCAGGCCGACCATCCGGGCGTATTGCATGGCCCGGTACAGCACTCCGGAGTCGGCCACGCAGCGGCCGTCGTCGGAAAAAGCCACCGCTCCGGCCTCTTTTAGATCGGCCATTTCGGCCAGTTCCCGGCCGGCGCAACCGGCCGTGATGGCGCCGATGGGAAATACGTGCACTGCCCCTTTTTTGCGTGCCTTCGTCCGGATGTAAGTGATCACCGCTTTGTTGTCCGCCACCGGATTGGTATTCGGCATACAGGCGACGCTGGTAAAACCCCCGCGGGCCGCGGACCGGGTTCCCGTTTCAATGGTCTCCTTCGCCTCAAAACCGGGCTCCCGCAAGTGGACGTGCAGGTCAACGAGACCAGGGGTGACCAGCTTTCCGGAAGCGTCAAGGAGCTCTACCTCGCCATTGGCAAGATTTTCTCCGCCACCGACAGCCACAATTTTTCCTTCGCTGATCAGCACATCGCCCGGAAACATCCGCCGGGCAACGGGGTCGACGATTGTCCCGCCCTTGATGAGCAGCTTCATGGGTTTAACCTTCCCCTCCGCTAAGCAGGTAGAGAATGGCCATCCTTACGGCCACTCCGTTGGTAACCTGTTCATTGATTACCGCTCTCTGATGTTCGGCCACCCCGGCGCTGATTTCCACTCCCCGGTTCACCGGCCCGGGGTGCATCACCAGGGCATCCGGCTTCGCCAGGGATAACCTTTCCGGGGTTAAACAATAAAGGCGGCTGTACTCCCGCAGGCTCGGGAACAGGGCCGCCTTTTGCCTTTCCAGCTGGATGCGCAACATCATCACCACGTCTGCCTCTTTAAGGGCTTCCTCCATCCGGTGGTGGACACTTACGCCCATCCGTTCCACGTCCTTGGGAATCAAGGTGGCCGGACCGCAAACGGAAACGGTCGCCCCCATTTTTAAGAAACCCCAGATATTGGAACGGGCTACCCGGCTGTGCAAAATATCGCCAATAATGGTTAATTTAATCCCTTTCAGGCTGCCTGTTTTTTCTCTCACCGTAAACAAATCCAACAGCGCCTGGGTGGGGTGCTCGTGGGCGCCGTCGCCCGCGTTCACCACCGGGGCGGCAATTGTCCTGGCCAGCAAATGCGGCGCGCCGGCCAGCGGGTGCCGGAGAACCACCGCATCCGCGCCAAGGGCTTCAATGGTGCGGGCGGTGTCCTTTAAGCTTTCCCCTTTGACCACGCTGCTGGCAGACGCGGAGATGTTGATGCAGTCGGCGCTTAAGTACTTGGCGGCCAGCTCAAAGGAAACGCGCGTCCGGGTGCTGGGCTCGTAAAAAACATTGACTACCGTGCGCCCCCGCAAAGCGGGCACTTTTTTAATGGGCCGGGAAAGGATCTCTTTCATCCGGGCCGCCGTATCCAGGATCAGTTCGATTTCATCGGTTTTGATGGTTGCCAGTCCCAGCAGGTCTTTACCTTGCAGTTTCATCAGTTACCTCCGATAACGGTCGTCAGTTGTCGGACGTCAGACGTCAGAATAAAATCCCTTTTCATGAACGCCCCAGGTAACTTCCGAGGAAAAAGTGGGCGAAACTTTTTGATTATTGGTCTTTCTCTAAAATGACGACTCGCTCCTCGCCGTCGATTTCCTGCAGGCGCACCGCCACCACTTCCCGGCGCGCGGTAGGCACGTTTTTCCCCACGTAATCGGCGCGGATGGGCAGTTCCCGGTGTCCCCGGTCGATGAGCACGGCCAGTTGAATCAACTTCGGCCGGCCTAAATCGATAATCGCGTCCAGGGCTGCGCGCACCGTGCGCCCCGTGTAGATGACGTCGTCAACCAAAACGATTTTTTTATTTTCCACCGGAAAAGGAACATCGGTTTTGTGCAGCAAAGGCTGGTGGCTCAAAGTGGTGAGGTCGTCGCGGTAAAGGGTGATGTCCAGGATGCCTACGGGCACGGAGCTGCCCTCAATCTCTTGAATGTAGCGGGACAACCGTTCGGCCAGCGGGACACCCCGGCGTTGAATGCCGATTAAAGCCAGATTGTCCGTCCCCTTGTTGCGCTCGACAATCTCGTGCGCAATTCTGACCAGAGCCCGGCGGATTCCTTCCGCATCCAGGATCTGGGCTTTCTGGCGCAAGACATTCTCGTTCATTATTCTACCACCTTAGCAAAAATGCCTGCTTACACCGGTAAGCAGGCATAGTTTAGCCGTCCGTTAGCTTTCCTATGTTCCTTACCGGCCTCACTGGACCGGGTTTAAAGGATCTTAGCCAAAGTAAAGCTTATCAGAAACCATCTTGCCTGTCAAGAGATTTTTTCTTGACACGGGTAGTTTAACAAACTAAAATTGAAATAAATCAGGAATGAAGGACAAAAAGGTTTCGCTGCGGAAGCGGAAAGGGGGAGGAGAGTGACCCTCACCAGGCGCCGGAAGGAGTTTCTCAGCAAAATTGCCAAGATTTACAAAAAGACCGGTGAGCCCGTCCACTACGCAACCGTAGCCCAATCCCTGGCGGTAAGCAAGTGGACGGCCTACGACGTGCTGCGGGAACTGGAAAAAGAGGGCCTGCTGACCATGGAGTACGCCATCAACCGGGAGGATCGCCTCCCCGGCCGTTCGCAGGTTTTATTCCGGCCAACCCCTCTAGCCATGCGCCTTTTGGAAATAGAAGAAGTAGAAAATTTGCCCGGCGAAGACTGGCTGCTGGTCAAAAAACGGCTCTTGAGCGTATTTGACAATATTAAAAACCTGGGCGCTAAAAAAATAATCGACGAACTGCTCGAAGAAATGCAGACGATTGAAA
>JBFMEJ010000125.1:0-5286 GCA_040753275.1 Bacillota bacterium | reverse complement strand
TCAGGCGCTCTTCAATTTTTTGTTTGACCAGCCACCAGCTTACCCCCCAGTTCGAGAAAAGCACCTGGTTGTAAGGTCCCCTGCCCACCAGGCGCTGAATGACAATCGCCGGGTCAAGGTACTCCAGAAAAGTAACTACCCGGTTTACATAATCCTCCAGGGGAATGACTTGAAAGTCCCCCCGCTGGTACATCTCCCCCAGTACCGTGCCTTTGACTATATAAAGAGAGTGCAGTTTTACATAATGCACCCCCAGGGCGGAAAGAACCTTGGCGTTTTCCACGACGTCAATTTCCTCGTCCCAGGGAAGATTTAAAATGAGGTGAACGCAAATTTCGAAGCCGCTAGCCTTAATCCTGGACACCGCGTCGATAAACTCGGCCAGCGTGTGGCCGCGGTTGATCTTTTTCAGCGTCCGGTAATTCACCGTTTGCAGGCCCAGTTCAAGATCGATGGCGATGCCCCTTTGCGCTTTGACTTCCGCCAAAAACTCCAGGTAGCGATCATTTACGCAGTCCGGGCGGGTCGAAATCGAGATGCCGACGATGTCCTCTCCCTGCAGGGCGGCTAAAATGTTTTCCCGGAACCGGTCAAAGGGCAGGTAAGTATTGGTGAAAGCCTGGAAATAAACGATAAATTTTCTCGCCTTATAGCGTTTCCGGTAGTAGTTCCGGTTTTGTTGAATTTGCTCCGCGATGGGGAGTGTGTTGGGCAGACACTCAAATCCCGCCCCCGCCTCGTCGCAGTAAATGCATCCGCCGGTCCCCAGCCGGCCGTCCCGGTTCGGGCACGTGCCGGGCAAATTCACCGGCAGCTTGTATACTTTCTCGCCGAATTTCCGCACCAGGTGGGCGGAGTAAACGTTGTAGCGAAGAGCATGATTGGCCATCGCAAAGGCTCCCTACCCCTAATCCTTGCCTTTAATCACGGCCAGCGGGCGTAGGCGCGCCACTTTTCTGGTGATGTCCAGGGAGGCCAGCGTATCCACCACTTCTTCGATGTCCTTATAGGCGGGCGGGGCCTCATCCACCAGTTCTTTGTAGTTGCGGCTGTTGTAGAGCACCTCGCCCATGCTTTCTTCAAATTGCTCTTTTGTAATGGTTTTCGCGGCGGCGTTCCGGGAAAGAGTTCTTCCCGCCCCGTGGTTGACCGAAAAGAAAGTTTCCTTTGCTTTCGGCGTGCCCACCAGCACGTAAGAGGCCGTTCCCATGCTGCCCGGGATGAGCGCCGGATGGCCGGTGCGGGCGAATGCCGGGGGATTGTCGGGGTGGCCGGCGGGCAGGGCCCTGGTGGCGCCCTTGCGGTGCACCAAAAGGCGCGACCCGCGGTGGTCTTCCCACTTGGCGATGTTGTGGGCCACGTCGTAAACCAGGCGCATGCCCAATGAACGGGGCGATTCTCCTAGAACGTCGGAAAAGGCCTGGATAATGTCGTGCATGATGATCTGCCGGTTGGAAAAGGCAAAGTTGACCGCGCAGGCCATCGCTGCGTAATAATCTTTTCCTTCTTGAGAGTTGACGGGAGCGCAGGCCAGCCCCTTACTGGGCAAGTTTATCTTGTATTTTTCCGCGGCCTGGAGCAGGCTTTTGGAATAGTCGGTGCAGATCTGGTGGCCGAAACCGCGGCTGCCGGTATGGATCATTACCGTCAGCTGGCCCCGGAAAATACCGAAAGCATCGGCCAAAGCCTGGTCATAAACTTCGGTGACTTCCTGGATCTCGATAAAGTGATTACCGCCGCCGAGCGTACCCAGTTGACCCGAGCCTCTGTCGACGGCTTCGCGGCTTACCGCACCCAAGTCCGCTCCGGCCAGAAAGCCGTTTTCTTCGATATATTCCAGATCCCGGCTTTCGCCAAAGCCCTGTTCAATAACCCCCTTTACGCCGGTATGCACCACCTTTTCGAAGATTTCCCGGGTAATTCCCTTGTGGCGCCCTTTTTTGCCTACTCCCGTAGGCACGTATTCCTCGATTTTTTTCATGATCTGCCGCAGCACCGGCCGGTCGAAGGCGCGGGCCGGCAGGTTGCTCCGGACCAGCCGGACGCCGCAGTTGATATCCATGCCCACCGCACCGGCGGAGATGATTCCGTCTGCGGTACTGGCCATTACTCCCCCGATGGGCAGCCCGAACCCTTCGTGAATGTCCGGCATGCCGATTACCGGATCAATCACCCCGGGAAGCTGGGCGGCATGGACGAGCTGCTCCAGCGCCTTGTCCTCGTACAGGTACGAAACAAGCGCCGGGCTGACAAACACGACGGCGTCCACTTTCATTCCCGGCTGACGGGCGATTCTGTACCGGTTAAGTCCTTCGGAAATTAATTTCATTGGAACCTCTCCCGTGAAAATGTTCGGGCCGGAGGATTTATAGCTTTCAAAAATTGTAACATGCGGAAAAGGGAGAAGTAAAGTATAATGGACCCAGAAATTTAGACAGCAAAAACGGAGAGGCTAAGAACCGAGTGTCTGTTCGCTGAACCGGGAGATCCAGGCATTTCCAGGTGTCATCTCGTCACACCCGGTGAATTTTTTAGATGAAACCTCTTCAAACTATAAAAAACAAAAAGGGGGAGCGAAAAGATGGTTCAAATTGGTAACTTTCATCTTGGAAGGGCCGAGGCAGCCAAAGCGCCTGTTCTTGATACCGGAGAAGCTTTTTTATTGTGGGATCACCTGGTAAGCAGGTATGACGCCATAGAACAAACGCAGATTTATCAGAACTTTGCTCATGATCCCGATCTAAAGCTGATCCTCCTGAAGGGCCTCTCAGCTACTCTGGAAAAACAAGTCGACAGGTTAGAAGCCGAGATGAACACCTTCAAGCTGCCCTTGCCATCCAGACCACCAAAGAGTGTCCGCATCGAAGCCAACAGCGGGGTATTAGAAGACCGTTTCTTATTTAAAGAGGTCTTCACCGGGATCCAGAACTTTTTAGATAACCATACCCGTACTGTTCGTTCCCTCGTAACCAATGATCCATTACGTAAAATGTTCATTGATTTTGCAAAAGAAGAACTGGACTTATTTGATAAGTTTGTGAAATATGGTAAATTGAAGGGATGGCTGCAAACCCCTCCTCTGCTATACACGAGCTAACCGCCGTCCAGGTAGATTAATTGACCCCCCAATTTTACCGAGCCGGAAAAAGGGAATATCACCAGCCACCACAAACTGAATAAAGGCTCAATTTAGGTTCTTCTCCCGTTAAATTTCCCGCTAAAAAATTAAGTAGCCCCGCCTAAGGCGGGGCCTTTTCGAAAAATAAATGGTGCGCCTGGCAGGAATCGAACCTGCGCACCCGGCTCCGGAGGCCGGTGCTCTATCCACTGAGCTACAGGCGCAATATTGAAAGCAATTAATATTATATCAAAAACCGGGAATAATGCAATAGCTGCCGGAAACCGTTTTTTTGGAAAAGGTAAATTTTCAGCCCGGCTTCCTTGATAATTGTGAAAATCTTTAATGATAACCGGTGAATTCCCGGTATTCGTAACCGGGGGGCAAAAAATCACGGTGTTCTTTCCGGGGCAAAGGGGTCAGGTCGAGCCGCTGCTGGATTTCTTTCAGCGCGGCGGCCGAATGGCGCAGGGCCTCTTCTTCTTCGGCAGACATGGGCACAGGCAAAACGCGGACCCTGCCCCGCCGGTTGACAATGGAAGGAAGGCTTAAGCACACGTCGCTAATCCCGTACTCCCCGTCAATTAACCCAGAAACCGTCAAAATGGAGTTTTCGTCCCTTAAGATGCTTTCGCAAATTCGTTTTACGGCCAGGCCCACCGCGTAATAAGTGGCGCCCTTGCGGGCAATGACCTCGTAGGCCGCTTCCCGCACCCGCCGGGTGATTGCTTCCTGATCCAGGCAGGGCACCCCGCGCTGGCAGCAGAAATCTTGCACCGAAAAACCGGCAATATTGGCCAGGCTCCAGAGGGGCACCTCGGTATCCCCGTGTTCCCCGACGACGTAAGCGTGGATGTTTCTCGCCTCCACCCGGCAGTGTTCGCTGATCAGATGGCGGAAGCGGGAGCTGTCCAGCACGGTTCCGGAGCCGATGACGCGGTTGGGGGGCAGATCAGTTAAACGCAGGGCGGCGTAAGTCAACACATCCACGGGGTTGGTCACCATTAACAAAATCGTGTCGCTATTCCGGTCGATGCACCGGGGAAGCGCCTGCTTCAAGACCTCCAGGTTTTTAAAGACCAGGTCCAGCCGGGTTTCGCCGGGCTTTTGCGGCACGCCCGCGCTGAAGATGATGAGGTCCGCGTCCCGGCAGTCCTCGTACTCGCCGACGTAGATTTTAATCGGCTTGATGAAGGAAGCCCCGTGGGCCAGGTCCATGGCTTCCCCTTCCGCCCTTTCCCGGTTGATGTCGACCAGGACCAGTTCGTCGATTAAGCCGCTGATCATCATTGCGTAGGCACTGGAAGCACCTACGGCCCCGACGCCGACGACAGCAATTTTTCTTTGATCGTTAAAAGGCATGGCCAAAAACCCCCTCTTCAGTGTTTCTTATAGTTTTTCCGGCTTCCCCCGAAATATTACGGCAAAAACGATAAATAATGCTTGCACCAATTCGACAAGGATATATAGTAATAGTAGTAGAACAATAGATTGAATGATTTTCGAGCCTGTCACCATTAGAAATAAGTCAGACCAGGAAAGGAGTAAGCCGGCACCAACGGCACTGCCGGCACTGCCGGCATTACCGGACCTGTCCGGGGCAAGGAAAAATGTTCAAATGCAAACAAATCGCCATCCTCTGCATCATTATCCTCATCCTCGCGCTCCCCTTAACCGGTTGCCGCACCTCTGCTGCCCCCGCCCCCGCTCAAAATACGCAAAAGGGCAACCCGCCCCCGGAAAATAAGCCGCCTGCGGACGTTCCAAAAGCCGGTCAGACAGAAAAAACGAACGCCGGAAACGAGAGCGGGAGCAGCCAGCCTGGCCCGGTCATTTCCATTCCCGAAGCCCGGGCGGGCGAATCAACGGCGGGCCAGGTCTATAAACCCGCTCCCGGGCAAGCGAAATACGTTTATTTAACCTTTGACGACGGACCAAACACCTTTTTCACCAGACAGATTTTGGATATCCTGGCCAAACGGCATGCAAAGGCGTCCTTTATGGTGGTCGGCAGCAATGCCGAAAAAAATCCTGAACTGATTAAAAGAATGGCCGCCGAAGGCCACGCGGTGATCAACCATACGTATACCCACAACTATAAAAAAATTTATTCCTCGCCGGACGCCCTGGTTGCCGACCTCGATCGGGCAAGCCAGGTTCTGGAAAAA
>JBFMEJ010000124.1:0-5294 GCA_040753275.1 Bacillota bacterium | reverse complement strand
GGCATTAATGGCCAGTTGTTCGGAAACGAAGGATTCCAGGTTATTCGGCAAGTGCAGCTTGCCGAGTCTGGCCTTAATAGCCATTTCCCAACCGCTGGCGGCACTAAGGTATAGCTTATTTTCTCCGCTGCTAATGATTTTCCGGGCATGCGGAGATAATTGGGGATCGTCGGCAATCCACCATAAGAAAACATGGGTATCCAACAGCGCTCTCATTTCTCAAATGCCTCCAAAACAGACTCGGGAAGAGGCTCATTAAAATCAGGGCTGATGGTGACTCTCCCCTTAGCGCTGCCGGGGACACGCCGGACCGGTTCTGTCATGGGAACTAAACGGGCTATGGGCTTGCCTGCTTTTGCAATAACGACCTCCTCGCCTTCTTTTACCCGCGCCAATAGTTTAGAAAAGTGGGTTTTTGCCTCGTGAATATTTACCTTTACAGACATCCAGATTCACCTCCATTACACACAGTATAGACTAAGTCATGGACTAAGTCAATCTGAACATCATAAAAAGTCTGCAAGCCACGGAGTTTTACACCCGCACTTACAGAAAACCGGTGGGCGGCTCGATAACAATATTTTTATCGTAATCCCGGAAAAGCAATTTGATCTCCACAGTGCTTTCCTCAATGTCCCTGATCCGGGCCCGTAGCTCCGCCCGGCGCAGGCGATAGTCCTTAGGGCTAACCCATATTTTATAAAAAACATCGGTTAATTGCATTTCTAAAAAACGATTTTGCAAAAGAGGAGAAAGTTCAAACAATAACAGTTTTTCACCGTCTACTTTATTCCGGCCCTTATATTTCACCTGGGAAGTGTCCTTGAACTTAAAATAAGTGGCGGGGCTCAACTCCGCATAAAAATGCTCCGCCCCGGCCATCTGGCTGGATGGTATGGTCAGCCACCGCTCAGAAGAATGGTCTTTCAAATAAGCAGTATCCCCGATCCGGATAAAATCAACCGGCGTATTCATAACATTTCCCCTGATCCGCACCCGGTCGGGAGCCACCCATTCCCCTGTTACCTGTCCGGTAAGATTTACTTTGGCCTTTCCTTCAGTGAGCATTTTTACCTCCGTCTGGAACCGGTAACTGCGGCTGGCCAGGGTTTTTTGAACACCATTCTGGAGAATTTCCTGGGGAGAAACTACACCGGAGTCCCGACTTTCCAGGTAGCCGAGCCCCCAAAAAACAAGTGCCGCCAGGGCAGCCAGGCAAAGCATTAGAAGCTTTCTTTTACTGACAAACAGCCAGTGCATAACCGTTTCCCTCTTCCCGGAAAAATCACGCTACCCCATTATAATGGCAGGCCGGGCTAAATATGACTGCTTGTATTTTCCACCCTCTTGTATTACAATTTACCCGTGTGCATCAACCGCAAGGAGGCTTTTTCATGGCAATTATCGCTCCCATCAAAGGCCTACGCTATAACCGGGAAAAAATAAGAGAACTGGCCGACGTAATAACCCCGCCTTACGACGTTATCAACGACAAAGCCCAGGACGACTACTACGCCCGGCACCCTTACAACATCATCCGCCTGGAGTACGGTAAAACCTTTCCCCAGGACAGCGAAGAAAACAACCGTTACACCAGGGCGGCCGCCAACTTTGCCCGCTGGCAGGAATGCGGGGTGCTGGTACCGGAAGAACTGCCGGCCGTTTACTACTACGAGCAGGAATTCATCATAAACGGAGAAAAAAAAGTGCGCAGCGGATTTATCTGCGGCGTTAAACTGGAACCCTATGAAAAAGGAGTAGTGCTCCCCCACGAAGAAACCATGCCCAAGCACAAGGCCGACCGCCTGGCTTTGATGAAAGCCTGCCGGGCCAACTTCAGCCCCATCTTCGCCCTCTACATCGACAGGGAAAACGCAGCCACAGGCGTCCTCCGGCAGGCAATTAAGAAAACCGTCCCGGACATAAACTGCACCGATGAAAACGGAGAAACACACCACCTGTGGGCGGTCACCGATGCTACTGCCATCAATCAGATCCAAAAAATAATGGCAGACAGACAGATATTCATCGCCGACGGCCACCACCGCTACGAAACGGCCTTGAACTATAAAAACGAACAGGAGGCGTGCAAAAACAGGGCGCCCGCCGGCACATACGCCGAACCCGCATACCATTACGTGATGATGACCCTGGTCAACCTCTACGACCCCGGCCTGGTAATCCTGCCGGCCCACCGCCTGGTAAAAAACATAACCGGCCTCGATAAAAGCCGGCTGCTGGCAGGACTGGCAGAAAACTTTACCATCGAAAAATTTCCCCTGGCACCTGATTACAGCAACTTTAAAGACTTCCTGCGTTCTTTGTCCGACCAGGCCCCGGCCGCACCGGCACGCCGCCACGTCTTCGGCCTCTATACCGGCAGGGGAGAACTCTACCGTCTCACCCGGTGCAACAACCCCCCGCTGGCAAAGTTAATGCCGCAGGACAAATCCCCGGCCTGGCAGAACCTGGACGTATCGGTTCTGCAAACCCTGATCCTGGAAAAACACCTGGGCATCGACTGCGCCCGGCGGGCCGCCGCGGACCAGATCAGCTACACCAGGGAAGAAGAAGGCGCCTTAAGGGAAGTGGACAGCGGCCGGTTTCAACTGGCTTTCTTCTTAAACCCCACGCAGGTGGAAGAAGTCATTGCCGTAGCCTCCTGTGGAGAAAGAATGCCGCAGAAGTCCACCTACTTTTACCCCAAGCTGGTCACCGGACTGGTAATCAACAAGCTCTAAGTACTTATATCGGCGCGACCCCGGTCCTGATTGCCGCCCTGATCACATTCTCAGCCACCGCTTCAGCCACGCCGGGGTGAAAAACGCTGGGGATAATGTAGTCCTCGGACAGATGCTCAGTACTGATCATACCGGCAATGGCTTCAGCCGCAGCCAGCTTCATGGCAGTATTAATTTTCCTGGCCTGAATGGAAAGAGCGCCCTTAAAAATACCCGGGAAACAAAGAACATTGTTGATCTGGTTAGTATAGTCGGAGCGGCCGGTGGCGATCACCCTGGCAACGCCCTCCACTTCCTCGGGCAGAATCTCCGGGATTGGGTTGGCAAGCGCAAAAATTATCGGGTCAGGCGCCATTCTTTTAACCATTTCCTTCTTCAACGCCCCGGCCACCGAAACGCCTACAAACACATCCCTGCCCCCGATCACCTTTGACAGATGCCCCTTAACCCTCTCCTCATTCGTTATTTCCGCCAGCCGGCGCTTGTGATCGTCCATGTGCTCTTCCCTCCCCCGGTAAATGGCGCCGGCCCGGTCGCACATGACAATATCGGTAGCGCCCGCTTCAATCAAAAGCCTGGCAATCGCCGTCCCGGCAGCGCCGGTACCGTTAATCAAAACCTTTATATTGGCAATATCCTTTTGCACCACTTTCAAGGCGTTAATCAAACCGGCCAGGACAACTACCGCCGTTCCGTGCTGATCATCGTGAAAAACAGGAATGTCCAGTTCCTCGCTCAACCGCTCCTCAATCTCAAAACAGCGGGGGCTGGCGATATCCTCGAGGTTTATCCCGCCGTAAGTAGGCGCCACCAGTTTTACGGTTTTCACAATTTCATCGGCGTCCTGCGAATTTATCAGCAAAGGAAAAGCGTTTACGCCGGCAAACTTTTTAAAAAGCATGGCCTTGCCTTCCATCACCGGCATGGCGGCAAGCGGGCCGATGTTGCCCAGCCCGAGCACCGCCGAACCGTCGGTAACAATGGCCACCGATGAGGAGATGATCGTATAATCGCTGGCTTTCGACGGGTCTTCCACAATAGCCCGGCAGATCTTGGCTACCCCCGGCGTATATACCCGAGAAAGATCCTCAAAATTCCTGATGTCCAGCTTGTTCTGCAGAGTGATCTTGCCCTGTTCGTGGACACGCCTGACATCATCGTAAACCTTCACAAGCTGGGCAACGCCCTTTTCCTCAAGCAACTTTAACGCTTTAATAATTTTCTCCAGGTGCGCTTCATTCTTGATGAAAACAGAAATATCCCTGACCACGTAATCCTTTGAAACCGAAACTATATTTATCGATCCAATGTCGCCTTTCACGTAACCGATGGCAGCGGTAACCTTCGCCAGCATGCCCGGCCTGTTTTTGATTTTCAACCGCAAGATGCTGGAATCGGAGATTAATTTCATACTCAATTCCTCCAGAAAATTTTCAGGTGTCCGGCCTCACTTACAATATCATATCCCTTACCATTTCCGCTATGGCCGGGGAAGCAGTCAGACCGGGCGATTCTATGCCGATAAGGTTAACCAGGCCGGGCAGCCCCCGGTCGGCTTCGTGGCAGATGACGAAATCCTTCTGAACTTCCCCCGGCCCCTGCAGCTTCGGCCGCACCCCCGCCATTTCGGGCTCCAGGTCTTCCATGGTTATATCCGGCAAAAACCTTCTGACCCCTTCGTAAAACAGCCCCCTGTTTGCCTCGTCAACTGTATAATCAACCTGCCGGATATACTTTACACCCGGCCCCAGGCGCATCCTGCCGTCCAGGTCCTGGGTAACGTGGATGCCCACCCCCGTAACCTCTGGCAGAGGGACCGGGTAAACCAGCCTGGATACCAGCCTGCTCTTGCCGGCACCGACGCTGAAATACTCCCCCTTGCAGTAATGCAGCCGGTAGCCCGCCTGTTCCACATCAATGCCGGCCATGCGGGCGATCTTATCGGAGTAAAGCCCGGCGCAGTTGACCAGAACCTCGGTGGTAAAAGCAAAGCGCCCTCCTGAGTCCAGCACCTCAACGGCGTAGCCGCCGCCTGCCCCGGCTATACCGGTCACCTCCGCCTTGTACACCACTTCAGCGCCGTTCTCCTTTGCCTTTTGCAAGAAATACTTCATCAGGCCGTGGGCGTCAATAATACCGGTTGACGGCACGAACAAGGCGGCAGTGGCCTCCACGTTGGGCTCCAGCTTCTTTAACTCAGTGCGGGACAACAGGCGCAGGCCGCCGACACCGTTTCTCTCACCGTTTTTCCGCAGTGCTTCTAATTTTTCTTCTTCAGCCTCCCCGTTGGCCACGATTATTTTCGTCAGGTTCCTGTGGGCAATGCCGTTTTTGCGGCAAATTTCGTAAAGCAGCCGGTTGCCCTCCAGGCAGGTACGGGCCTTCAGGGAACCGGGCGGGTAGTAGAGGCCGGCGTGAATAACCTGGCTGTTCCGGCTGCTGGTCTCCTGGCCAAAGCCTTCATTCTTCTCCAGCACATAAACCTTTCTCCCCCTGCCAGTCACCGCCGCCGCCACGGCCAAGCCCACGACGCCCGCCCCGATTACGGTAATA